>CAYOOS010000299.1:0-5754 GCA_964405585.1 uncultured Acidobacteriaceae bacterium
GTTCGAGGGGCGCTAGGCGACCTTGTGGATGGCGAGCACTTCTTCGACATCGTCAGGGACGACGTCGTCTACGAGGTTCTCTACGACTATCCCGGCTGGCCTCGCATTATCCAGGGACGCACCGATCTGATGGCACGGTTCAAGGGCTATTGCGACAACATCGCGCTTCAATCTGCCGATAAGTTGATTACTCACAAGGCCGACAACGGCCGTGTCGTCGTCATCGAATATGAAGTCCATGGGACTATCCTCGCGACAGCCGTGAAGTACAACAATCGTTTTTGTTCCATCATAAGAATCGAAAACAGGAAAATTACGCACTGGAGGGACTATATGGACTCTCTCGCCGCCTGGAATGCATTGACCGCGCGTGGGGCGCATCCCGCCAAAATCTGATGGAATGAAGAAGGCTGCGAGCCTCAATCGACGCACCAGTCGTTTTTGGCGTCGTCGTGCCGGTGAATCAGCCGCGCGTATATTTATTGAACCAATCGATTGTGCGCTGCCAGGATAGATCGGCTGCAGCTTTGTTGTAGCGTTCCGGCGTGGCATCGCAATTGAACCCGTGAACGGCGCCGGGGTAGATATAGCCTTCGTGTACAACGTTTGCCGCAGTCAGGGCCTGGTCGTAGGCTGGCCATGAGGCAGCGCCGTCCTTGTCGAGCTCCCCGTTGTGCACCAGAATCGCCGCCTTAATCCTGGGTATGTCTTGCGTCGGAGGAACTCGGCCATAGTAGGGCACCGCCGCCGTTAAATCGGTTCCCATCTGTACTGCAAGTGCATTGGCAACGCCACCGCCGTAACAGAAACCTGTGGCACCAATCTTTCCCGTGCAGTCGGGACGCGCCTTCAGCCACTCGGCTGCGGCCAGCATATCTTCGAACATCTTTGCTCGGTCAATCTTGTTGAACAGCAGTCCACCTTTATAGTCGTCACCGGGAAACCCTCCGAGCGAGGTAAGCCCATCTGGCGCAAATGCCATGAAGTTCGCGAGGGCCAGCCGCCGCGCGATGTCTTCTATGTGCGGGTTCAAGCCACGATTCTCGTGGATGACAATAATGCCTGGCAGCTTTGTCACCGTCGCAGACCGGGTATCGGCGCTGATTGGCCGCACCAGATAACCCTTGATGCTTCCGTTGCCCTTCGGTGACGGAACGGTCTCATAGGAGGTCTTGATCCGGTCATCGGTCTTGGAAACCTGCTGTCCCAGGCCGTAGTTGGGCATCAATGCTTCGATGATCGTCGACGCAGCAAGGCCGCCAATCGCTAGGCGCTGCACACCGTCCATAAAGGCACGGCGACTCATCCCACCATGAATGAATTTATTGTAGAGTTCCACGGCTTCGCTCGGTAGTTTTGGCCTGGTAGGCTCCATAGGTTCTCCCCCGACGGGATAATACCATCTCTCCTGAAGCATACGGGACGCGCCCAGCCGACCCACCACGCCTACCAGCGTTCTGGACTCTTCGCCGCCCCTGAACACCATATCGGCGTCGATTTCGCGCAGCCCTCGCAAAATGACACCGGAACGTTGTATCCCGTCTATTTGCGTGGCCAAGCCTATCTTCTCGACCGCAATGGTTCCGCCGCGGCCGCCGAGTTTCAGAAGGTCCTCGATCACCCCGGTATCGTCGCAAATTTCTGCACCGGAGCTCTCGCGCATCTTCAAATCGCCAGAGCCCATGCGCTGGCCGGAGATACAGAAACGGCAAAGAGCGCCTACAAAGATTTCCTGACGTTATGGAAAGATGCCGACGTGGATGTTCCCGTCCTGATCGCGGCAAAGTCTGAGTTCGCAAAGTTGGATTAGTTTCGGGTGGCCGGCTCGATGACCAGACTCGGCGCGCCCCCGGGCTGCCAGTGGACGATAAGTGGCAAGCCCGCAATGTCGGTCTAATAAAGTCGATCTAGAAAGTGGTTAAACAAGGGACGGTTTCGCTTCATCTCATCCACGAAAAGCTGGAGTATAAGGTGTGGGTTACAAGCTCAGGACGCACGCTTCATACCCTTCCGCGGAATCGCTGTGCCAACCCGACTAACCCTCCCAGTGCTCCACTCACCGGCACCACCATCGTGTGCCAAACCAGGATGTGCGTGGCCTGGAAATTCGGGCAATGTAACTCCAGCAAACCCACGCCGGCCAGCCCCGCAAGTGTGCCCGCCATTAGTCCCGCAGAAACAGAGTTCACCGCGAAGCCGCGACGCAACAAGAACCAACTCAACAACGCCGCCGGGACCGCGTGAAGCACTCCAGTGACCAGGCAGACGAGACCCACGGAGACGAAGTGGTCCGTGTGGTAATCGTGAAACATCAGGGCGAACACACAAACGAGCAACGCGCTGACCATTCCCAATAGCGTGCCCGCGGACATCCAGCGGCGGCTCCCCGGGATCATTTCATGGACGAACTCCGTTGCCGCCACCCAAGTCAATATCCCCACGGTCGAAAAAATCAGAGCGCGTTCCAACAGACCCATCTTTTCAAATCCGTAGAATCCCGCTCGCGCTGCTCCAGCCAGCGCCACGGTCGCGCAGATTAGAACCAGCCCACATGCCAGCACCCATGTTGGAGGCAGAGGGCGCACAGGTTGCATCGAGGACCCAATCGAGGCGGCGACGCGCTTGAGCAGCCCCGGCTCGACGTGGTGCGGGGTCCAAGCCGCCTTGTCCAGGACTTCGTCAATCTTTCCGTCTTTCACTGCAGTCCTCCGTCTTGCCCTTTCCGGAGCCCCATCACGCTCATCGTTTCTCTTAACTTCTTGTACGCCCTATGCACTTTCTGCTTCACGGATCCCACGCTGGAGGACGTGGCCCTCGCCACCTCTTCCAACGACATTCCCGACACCTTCAACATCTCGATCAGTTCGCGTTGGCTCTCCGAAAGTGGCGCCAAGAGTGCCTCCAACTCATCAGCTCGGCCGGTTTCATCCGGAACGGTCACCGGCAATTTGGACAGATCTTCAAGCCTCCGCTCACGAGCGGCGGTCCGGATTGATTTTCGGAAGTGGTCAACGCGCACGTGGCGCGCGATGGCGTAAAACCAAGGAAGTACTGGTTCGCCCGGCCGGTAGGTGTGCCGCACTTTGTGAATGCGCAGCCAGGTTTCCTGGAGCAGATCATCCGCATCAACGCGGCTGGCAAATTGTGCGACGAAAAACCGGTGAAGCTGTGGGCTAATACGATCGATCAATGCCGTGGCCGCGGCAAAATCGCCCTCTTGATACCTGGCCATCAGCATCTCCAGATTGCTGTCCGGGTGCATGAAATGAATAGGCTTCGCGAAATTTATATCCGTACTGGCATGTCCTTGCAAGCCGTTTCCCACCATCCAGTCCGCAACCGCGGACCTATTTCAGTCGCATCTTAATGTATTCGATGGTCAGCGCCAGAAAGTTACGCTGTTGCTGTAAATTTTAATCTCTCGAATCTCGGCCACCCACCCCAGCCCACCGTAACTTTTCACGCGCTCCAACCGAATACCTACGTGTAAATGCGTCTCTTGGACGAGTCTTATCTTCGTCACCGGGGCACAAATTTACCTCAACCCAAAAGGAGATCGTAATGAATTCTGAAAGGCTTCAAAAGTTTTCCTTGTGGCGCGCCGGCGCTATGCTCGTGGCCGCATTATTTGCCACGGCGCTTGCGTTTGCCGCTCCTACTGACCGCACCGTCTTCGTCCTCACGAGCACGAACAACGCCAGCGAAAACGCGGTCGTTGTGTTCAAGCTCGATACTGCAGGGACGCCTTCGCTTTCCCTGCTAAACACCCTGCCCACGGGTGGCAAGGGCGGCGCTAGCACTAACGCTGGAATTTTGCAGTTCCAGGACGACCTCGGGGCGGTCGCAAACTACGGATCCAACAGCGTCACTCAATTAGTGCGGTACGGCAATTACATTAGTACCGGACGAACGATCAACCTTGCCCCAGACTGTGTCAAGCCGGATTCCGTCGCGCTCAAAGAGCAACATTTGTTCGTGGTGGGCTCCAATTGTGCGGAGAGTCATGCGTGGCCTTTCGGCTATGTTGACGGTGAAGTCGTCAACCTCGCCGATCCTTCCGCTGCGCAGATCGCGGTCGGCAAGACCTGGGCAGCAGTCACACTAACATCAGGATCCGTCCTGCAACTCCCGCTCGCGCAGGAGGACGGACCACTCTCGGGCACGAGTACCCCGATAGCGCTACCGGCCAACGCGAATAACACCCCTCTCGGCGAAGCCTTTTGGGGAAACAATTTGGGATTTACTCCGGCACACAGTCCCGACAGCTTCGCTATTGTCAACGAGACCGGCGACATTTTTCCGATCGTCGGCCCTGCTCCTTCGTACCCCACTAACGCCCCGTGCTGGGTCGCCAAAGGGCCGCATAGCGTTTGGTACACCGGCAATTCGCCTGGTCATGCCATCTCCATTTTCTTTACCGACGGGCAAGGCGGAGTGTTCTACAAGTCGATTCCGCTGCCGGGCTCGCCCTCGGACATCACCGTGTCCCCTGATCGCAAATGGCTTGCCGTGATTTACACGGCTGGCAGCGATGCCCACGTCGCTGTCTTCTCCATCGACTCGTTCGGCGACCTCACGCCAGTGGCGACTTCAGACTCGATCGGCGTCGGCGCCTTTAGCGGAGTCGCCTTCAGTCAATAGCTCTTCCTTCTATTTTCCTTTTTGCCCGCGGGCCGCCTTACTGGAGAAGTGGCCAATGGAAGCTCACTTTTCTGGTAGGGCCGCCTCCCGGGGAACGCCGCAGCTTTGAGAGGCACAAGTGCGCCACTTTATCGTCGAAAAGCAGGGCGATGTCGCAACCTGGTCCGGCCTCCAAGCAAATAGCCAACGCTATTGCCGACATGAAGTAGAGATTATTTGGAGGCGGTGTCGTTGCGCACTACGGCTCCTTGTTTCATGACAAAGGATACGGACTCAAGCACCTTCACATCCGTCAGCGGATCGCCGTTCACCGCAATCACGTCCGCGTAGTGGCCCGGTTCCAATGCGCCGAGTTTGTCGGGCTGCCCGATCAGGTCCGCGGCGTTGATGGTCGCAGCCTGAATCGCATCGATGGGCTTCATGCCCCACTCGACCATCTTCGCGAATTGTTTGGCGTTATCGCCATGGGGATACACGCCGGCATCCGTGCCAAAGGCTATTTTCGCGCCAGACTGGAAAGCACGCCGGAAATTCTCCCGTTGCAGCCTCCCAAGCTTTTTTTCCTTTTCGATGGATTCGGGCAGCATACCCACCTTTGCGCCCTGCGAGAGAATGAAATCATCGTTGTAAATATCGAACACCAAATAGGTTTTGTGCTGTATGGCCAGCGCGATGCCCTCGTCATCAATCAAGCTGGAGTGTTCGATGGAATCGATCCCGGCGCGAATCGAGTCTTTGATGGATTGCGTGCCATGCGCATGCGCGGCCACTTTGCGGCCGAGCTTGTGTGCCTCTTCGGCAATGGCTGTCAGTTCTTCCAGCGAGTATTGCGGAGTTCCGGGCTGATCGCCTTTGCTGAGCACGCCTCCTGACGCGCACACCTTGATAAGGTCCGCGCCATATTTCACCACTTCGCGAACCTTGGCACGCGCTTCCCACGGGCCATCCGCAACTCCCGCTTCCTTGTAGTGAAAATCAAAGGGAAGAAGATTGTTGTCGCAATGCCCGCCGGTGATGCCCAGCGGCGGGCCGGAAACAAACATGCGCGGGCCCGGAACGTCACCGGCGTTTATGCCATCGCGCAGAGCGACATCCGAGAAACCGCCCGCACCG
>CAYOOS010000300.1:0-5745 GCA_964405585.1 uncultured Acidobacteriaceae bacterium
CTTTTCTAGGGTCAAACTCCTACTATTAGATATTGCATCTGTTTGCAGTCTCGTCTTGATTGTTTTTCCACCGATTGTCAAGAAAGCTCTGCATCTGTGGAACGATCTCCGACGCAGCGTAAAGCGTGTCAGCGGGCGGGAGAGAATACGCAAGAAGCAACGGGCGACCGGTCGGGAGACGCGATGAAGCTGCCCCAAAGATCTCGGCGGGCGGTGCAGTCTTATCTTCGGTGTGTGAACTTGAGAGTGGGCCCACCCGGCTGGAACGCAGCAGCAATACTCCCACAGGTAAACCCGACTTGTGGGACACCCAGCTTCATCTCAAGGCCTAAGCTTGGGCCACCTGCCAACCTGTCAGGCTTTATCAGCCAAATAACTTCGCCTGACTGATGCTCTGACGGTTTGGGTGGTCAAATAACTTATCAAACCTGACTCTACTTGCTTCGAGGTACTCTGGCACGCGCTCAATCGCAATCCAATTTCTGTATAGTTTCTCGGCCACCAAACCAGTGGTGTTTGACCCAGCGAATGGATCGAGGATGAGGTCACCCTCCACAGTTAGCATTTTGATGAAGAACTCTGGAAGCGATGCGGGGAATCGCGCAGGGTGAACTTTCAGTCCAAGCTCTTTGCAGCGCTTGGTGTAGGCATCATTTGACGCGTTGTTCCCAAATTTAAGCATGGTTTCCGGGAGATGAAGGGCATCAAAGTTCCCCTCAATCACATTGGATGGGATTGATCCTCCAGCACTCAACTTATCAAACGAAGAGCGGATGATATGACCAGAAGGCCTGACTGTGGTCTTCACGCCATTCTTATTAAGCCGGATCATATCAGGGCTGTATTCTTTTAGGACGGAGAGGTTTGTAGCTTTCGGCCAAGGGGTTTTAGAGAGCCACCACAGATATTCCACCGAATCGCGGACCCGCATTCGCCGCACGGTGACCCACTCCGCAGGAGCTGGCATTTTTGCCGGGTTGTACCAAAAACATTCCTGCGCGAGATGAAAGCCAAGCCGTTCCACCAGAGCGATCAGCAAATGAAAGTGATAGAGAGATCGAGTCGGAACCCCTTGGTTGTAGCTGCCACCGATGTTTAATACAAAACTTCCATCGTCCCTTAGTACCCGGCGAATCTGCTCAGCAAACGGCAGAAACCAGTCGACATATTCGGTCTTTCTGGCATTGCCGTATTCCTTCTTGAAGTGCAAGGCATAAGGTGGGGACGTAAACACAAGATTCACAGAACTATCCGGGATTTCCCGCAGCACTTCAAGCGAATCGCCAAGGAAAGCAGCACCATATGTGGTGCAGTAGTATGGCTCTCTACCGAGAATCTCAGCCGCTTTTTGCCCTGTTTTCATTCAGGTAGTGTTCCAAATTAAAACAAAGTGTAACATCATCAGTCGGGAGCCGCTGTACCCTAATATATAACAACATAATAGATTGACAATGTCAAGTAATTTCAAGGACCCGGATGACTGGATCTCGCAAGCAGAAGCAGCCAGATTAAGGGGTGTCTCACGCCAAGCCATCGCTCTACTGGTTAAGCGCGGCCGACTTAAAGTTTTCCGAATAGGGGGAAGACTGCTGGTAAATCGTCAAGAGATCGAGAAATTCAAACCGGAGGACGCAGGTAGACCTCGTAATGACAAAGCTCAAAGATGATATCTTGGCGCTCATCGCAAAAGCAGATGGGAATGATCGAAAGGCAATTCTTAAAGCACTGCGGAAACAGACTTCATTGCATCCGCTTGAAAAGGAATGGGGAGTTGCCGCAGAGGCCATCCTGTCAGCCATTGGACGTGCTACAGATCTCACAAAGCGGGGAATTCGCGGGATTCTAGCAGAATCAATCTTTGAACAATCTGTAATTCCTGTCCTAATCTCAAGTGGATGGAAACTTTTGGAAACCGTTGGGGATAAGCCTTACGATTTCCTTATTGCTCAAGGGAATACAAGGCTTGGAATTCAGGTAAAGCTCCAGAGAAAACAATCGGGCGTGCCGATGGAGTATCCAATTGTTCGGCGAGAGACCCTGGTGGGTGCACCGACACAATTAGTCTGTGTCGAAGTTCAAAAGACGCGAAGCGGCCAGGCCGCCGGTAGAGCAACCCGTCCATATCGCTTTGGGGAGTTTGATATCCTTGCTGTCAATCTGCAGCCGTCAACGGGTGACTGGAATCGATTCATGTTCACTCCTGCAAGGTGGCTCCTGCAGCGAAAAACTGACCCGGATCTCATTGAGATATTCCAGCCAGTCTCGCTGAATGCGGACTCTTATTGGACAGACGATGTGTTGGCATGTATCGAGTGGAATCAAAATAAGAAGCCGAGGAAACTCTACGCGAAATAAAATGAGGTGAGGCGAATGGCCCACCCGTGTCATTCCTAACCTTAACTGTGGTTCATTTTTTTATACCCTCCGGAGGGGAGGCCTGATACACTCTCGCTGCTCGGCGAGGCTTTGGAGTAGCGATTGGAGAATCCAGGAGTTACCTATGAACATCACAATGAACCCACGACAAGTTGGCGACGTCAAGATTGTGGACATTACGGGGCGGATTGAGCTTGGCCAAGAGAGCGCCGCAGTGAGGAACCTGGTTGGCGATCTATTGAACGAGGGGCATAAGAAGATCCTGCTGAATCTAGCGGGAGTGGATTACATTGACAGTTCGGGGTTAGGCGCGCTGGTGAGTGCGTTCAGCACCGTGCACAAGGCGGGTGGGCAACTGAAACTGCTCAACCTGACGGACAAAGTCGGGGATTTGATGGAAGTGACGAAACTTTATACCGTGTTCGACATCGCGACGGATGAGGAGACGGCGTTGAAGTCGTTCGATCAATCGTCTGCGGCGACCGCGTAACGGGCACGGGCGCCGGACGGGAAGATTGCGCAGAGGGTGCGGAGAAGAGCGAAGCGAAACTCGAAAAACGGAAGTTGCGGCAAGATCTTACGATGGTGCCGTGGTCCCTCCACTGCGTACCGCAAACGACGCGGCACTCCGGTCGGGATGACAAGACGGGAAAGAGCTCCGCGTTCGATCGTAAGAACCCACCCGGAAAAGTTTTCAGTTTTAAGTTTTCAGTTTTAAGTTTCAGAGAAGAGAACCCCAGGAGCACAGACAGGAATGTCTGTGCCACATTAAAGAAACCCCAAGACCCAGGTAGAAAAGCGAACCTGGGGCACCCGGCCAAACGGGAAAATTGCGCGGAGGGCACAGAGGGCGCAGAGTTCGCAGAGAAGGGACGCTCCATTATTTGGCGCGAATCAGGAGCAAAAGTGCGATCACAATCAACGCCAACGCTGCAAACATAGCAACAAGAATCCAGATCTGTCGCCCGGCGGGCAACACCGATACCGAGACTTCGTCCTGGGCGGACACGAAATTCTGCCGCTCCTTCTTAAAGGACCGCCAAAGAAAGAAATACGGAGCTCCCACGAACACACAATAGATGGCCAGGAAAATGGCAATGACTTTCGGTAAATGCTGCGCTGGCCGGCCGAAGGATCCGATGTTGATGATAAAGGACGACCACCCATAGGCCACCAGCATCCCGAGCATGAGAATGGAAAGATGAGCGAAGTAGAACATCTTCAGGAAAGATTTGATTTTCAGTTCGTCGGATTGCGACTTTACCAGGTAGCCGCGGTTGCGGCGATCACCGGAAAAAACGACCACGCGGCCAGCTTTTTCATCGCGAAACGACTTGCCCACGACGTAGTTAATAAAACCCATGTGTGTTCTCCCGGGATTGATTCCGCAGGTTCTGGTTGCTCCACGTTACCACTTCAGAAAAGTGGCCCGCTACCGGCGCGGATGCGGATGTGATGGTGGAGTTAATGGAGACAGAAGGCGAGGATGAAAGCCAACGCAGAGACGAAGAGGTTCGGAGAGGGAAGAACCCCAAGACCCAGGTAGAAAAGCGAACCTGGGGCACCCGGCGAGAAGCGAAAAGCTTTACCACAGAGGTCACAGAGAGCACAGAGTTCGCAGAGATGAGTGACCCAAGAGCCAGATAGAAAAGCGAATCTGGGGAACACGCTGGCGGTGTGAATTAAGGAACAGTGATTACAACTTTTCCCACTTGGGCATTCGATTCGAGATATTTGTAGGCTTCCACGGTTTGCGCGAACGGAAATGTTTTGGCGACCTTTGGATGGAAGCGTCCATCCGCCAGGCGGTCGTAGACGTATTTCTTGGCCGCTTGCAGTTTTTCTGGATGAAGGGTGATCTCCATCATGGAATAGCCGCGAATGCTCAGTCCTTTGGTAAGTGCCGCGGCCAGGGGGAAGGGTGTGGGTTGCAGGGAAAGCAAGCCATATTGAAAGATAATTCCGCCCAATGCAGCGGCTTCAGCCAGCTTTTCCAGAAATGGCCCGGCAACCGGATCGAAGGTCACGCGCGCACCTTTGCCGCCGGTGATCTGCTTTACGCGCGCCACGAAGTCTTCTTCTTCCGTGGCGATCACGTGGTTCGCACCGAGAGACAGCAATTCCGCTTTCTTGTTGCTCTTGCGCGTTGTGGCAATGGAAATAGCACCTTCAGCCTTGGCAATCTCGATCGCGGCAATCCCCACGCTGCTCGAGGCAGCCGGAATCACTACAAAATCGCCTTTTGCCAGATGCGCAATCGGAATCAAGGCACCATACGCAGTCAGATACTGCATCCAGATCGCCGCGGCTTCTACCGGGGACAGCTTTGCAGGATACTCACCCAGAGACCTAGCCGGAGCGATGACTTCTTCGCCCAGCATGGTGTAGTCGTTCATGGAGAACGATGGAACCGTCGAGACGCGTTTGCCTACCCAAGTCTTGTCGACATCGGGGCCAACGGCTTCCACCACGCCGGCCGCTTCATAGCCAACGCCACCGGGCAGCTTTGGCTCTTCGACGTATTGGCCATGGATAAACATGGATTCCGCGCGGTTCAAGCCGACCGCCTGCACTTTTAGCCGCACCTCGCCTTTGCCCGGCTGCTTGGGCGGCGCCTCTTCTATTTTCAAAACCTCGGGACCGCCGAGCTGATGAAAACGAACAATTTTTGCCATGTGAGTTCACTCCTGAGAAAAAGATTACGATCGAACGTGGTCGGTTCCCCCGAAGTATCGGAATGGCACGAATATTCTAAGATGCATCGGACTCTTGGACAGGTACCGATTAAATCTTCAATGATCTGACGCTGCTGCCGACTGGCCCTGGCTTAGTCGTTTGGTCTTGGGGTTCTCTCCTCGCAGACGGCGGGGAAGTATGATAGGTCAGGGAGCAGGGGGCCATGACCATGCGTCAACGCAAGGTTCACACACAAATCGGCCGAGCCGCAGAGCAGATCTTTGCCGCCAACGATCGCATGAACCAGATGCTGATCGAGCAGCTTGACCCTCGCGCCTGGAAAGCCAAACCGCCCGGCAAGGTGCGCTCGATTGTGGCGATCTTCACGCACGTTCACAGTGTCCGCTGCAAGTGGATACGGCTTACCGCGCCGCACCTGAAGGTTCCACGACAGCTCCACCGAGCGCATTGCACGCCGCGGCAGGCCCGCGTGGGATTGGCGGAGAGCGCGGCTCGTTGCAGGGAAATGCTGGCGGAAGCGCTTGGCGATGGGGGCCGCGTCAAGAAGTTTGTCAGAGACGGCTGGGCAAAGCCTTGGCCGGTTGGCGTGGAAATGTTGTGCTACATGATTTCTCACGAAGCTCACCATCGCGGGCAGGTGTGCATGCTCGCGCATCAGCTCGGATTTCCGTT
>CAYOOS010000301.1:0-5744 GCA_964405585.1 uncultured Acidobacteriaceae bacterium
CGCTGGCCTTGATGGACCATCCGTGCATCGCGCGTGTGTTTGACGCGGGATCTACTGCCGAAGGACGGCCCTATTTCGTGATGGAGTATGTACCGGGATTGCCGATCACGGAATATTGCGATAAGCACCGGCTCACGATCCGAGAACGGCTGGAATTATTCAGGCAAGTTTGTGAGGGCGTGCAGCACGCCCATCAAAAAGCGATCATTCACCGGGACCTAAAACCCTCGAACATACTTGTGATCGAGCAAGACAACAAGGCGGTGCCGAAGATCATCGATTTTGGGCTGGCGAAAGCCACCGCGCGGCGGCTGACCGACCATACGATGTTTACGGAACTCGGAATGATGGTGGGCACGCCGGCGTACATGAGTCCGGAGCAAGCTGATCAACGCGAACAGAACATCGATACGCGAACGGACGTCTACTCGCTGGGTGTGATCCTCTATCAACTGCTGGTGGGCGCCCTTCCGTTCGAAACGAAGGCCCTGCAAGTCGCCGGCCTGGAGGCCGTATTGCGCGTCATCCGAGATCAGGAGCCTCCGAAGCCGAGCACCAAAATCCGTTCCATGGGAGAGGCTTCCAAAATTTCCGCGCAGAACCGTAGGGAGGAGCCACGGTCCTTCGCACGCCAATTGCGAGGAGAGTTGGACTGGATCACGATGAAGGCGCTTGAGAAGGATCGCGTCCGGCGTTATGGCACGGCTTCTGAACTTGCGGCAGATATTTTGAGGTACATGCGTAACGAACCGGTCGTGGCTGGACCTGCCACCGCCGCATACCGTTTGAAAAAATACGCCGCCCGGCACCGGTTTGCATTAGCGGCAGCCGCAGCGTTATTGCTACTCCTGGCAGGATTTGCGGTGACGCAAGCTGTGGAATTGCGCCGCATCACCGAACAGCGAAATCAGGTCACACGTGAACGCGACCGCGCCAATCGGATTACCGACTTCATGACGAAAATGTTCAGAGTTTCCGATCCGAGCCAGGCGCGAGGAAATTCCGTGACGGCCCGCGAGATTCTGGACAAAGCCTCCGCGGATATCGAAACCGGCCTGGCGAAGGACCCGGAGCTGCAGGCCCAGATGATGCACATCATGGGAGACGTGTACGACAACCTCGGCCTCTATGCGCGAGCCATGCCTCTGGTGCAGAAGAGCGTGGAAATTCGCAGGCGAGTACTTGGCCCAGAGAATGTGGATACGCTAAAGTCGGAAAACAATTTGGCGGTCCTTCTGGCCAGAGGCGGGCACTTCCCCGAGGCGGAGAAGTTGGCTCGCGAAACGCTCGATACCAGCCGCCGAGTCCTGGGGCCGGAGAATCCGATCACGCTCGGTTCGATGAGTAACCTGGCTATCCTTCTGGATCACGAGGGCCGGCTGGCCGAAGCGGAGCAGTTGGATCGGGAATCGCTGGACGTCAGCCGCCGTGTCCTGGGGCCAGAGCAGCCAAACACACTGAAGGCCATGATGACTTTGGCAAATGTTTTGTGGCACGAAGGCAAGGATGCCGAAGCGGAGAAACAGGATCGCGAGATACTCGACATACGCCGCCGCGTCCTCGGCCCCGACCACCCGGATACATTGAATTCGATGAATAACCTGGCCAGCGTTCTGAATGACGAGGGCCACTATGCCGATGCGGAAAAGCTATACCGGGAAACGCTCGAGAGCCAGCGCCGGGTGCTCGGGCCAGAACACCCGGTCACGGTGGGTTCGATGAGCAACCTGGCCGACGCTCTGGATAACGAAGGGCAGTACGCCGAAGCGGAAAAGTTGTGCCGGGAATCGCTGGAGATCCGGCGCCGTGTGCTGGGCCCGGAGCACCCAAACACGCTCGAATCCATGAACAATCTGGCTGCTGTTCTGTCGCACGAAGGCCACTATGACGAAGCGGAGAAGCTGGGTCGAGAGACGTTGGAAATCCGCCAGCGCGTGCTGGGGCCCGATAATCCGGAGACCGCCATTTCCAGGTACAGCCTTGGGGTTTTTGCGGCCCGCAGGGGCCAGCGCGATAAGGCATTTTCTCTGCTGCATGACGCCGTGGATCATGGACTCGCAGGCAACGCCCTTAGGAACATCGAAAACGATCCCGATCTTAAGTCCTTGCATGGAGATCCGCGCTTTGACGCGCTCGTCGCGCAGGCGAAGGCGCGCGCCGCCGGAGCACAGAAATAAAACCTGGCTCTGGAATCTACTGCCTAATGTGGCGCTAGTCCGGAATTGATTGTGCTTCCGTTTGGTGATCCAAAGCGGTGAGAACCCAGTTCTGCAGAACGGCGCGAAAGTGAGGTTTTATTTCGCGATAGACCAGACCCAGGCCCGAGGGCATGACATAGAGGACGGATGCCGCGGCCTCGAAATACTCTCCTGAGTTGTAGATCTTGACCAAAACGGGGCGCTGTCTATCGAACGAAGCAGAAGTCTCCAGGAAACAGCCGCGCAGGCTGAGTTCTGTCACCCGTGCGGGGACAAAAGTAGTGGGGGAGCTTTCCGGGGCGATTTCGGCACCAGCGCTGAAGTTGAACCGCAAACCACGATGCTCTTGGTCCATGGTGTAAGCGTATTCCAAGGAATAAGAGGTGTCGAGTCACTTGATGAGCGCGCGATACGAATTGGCTAGCACTGGCCTTTCGACCGGGTCCGGGAGGGCATCGAAGCTCTTCTCCGCTGTAATTGGGCCCCGCTCCTGATGGACGTGTTGACCGGGGGCTGAGCCAATATAGATCGAATTTGCACATTACGGAGAGGCGTTCTAGACTGTGCAGATGGGGAGAATCATGAAGAAAACAGCAATCCTTGCGGCGCTACTGTTTGCCTGGCCATTATTGGCGCAGAATCCACCAGCGACGAATCCACCGCCTGCCAACCCGGCGGCGCAGACGCCGCCAGCGCAAGATCCGAACGCGCAAACGCCAGCCGCACAGACGCCGGCGGCACAGAGCCCTGCGACGCAAACGCCACCGGCGCAGAACCAGCCGAAGCTGGAAGAGCCTCAGATGTCGACGCCAGAGCCTCAGGAGGAGAAGAAAGCCGAGCCCCTGAAGAAGCCGGTTGCACCCGCAGCAGCCAAGCCGGGAGCGCCGCCGGCAGCGAAGGCGGCGAAAGCTTCTTCCGATGAAGGCAAAGTGGTGGAGGAGATCATTGCGCGAGTAAACAACGAGATCATCACGAGCTCCGAGTTGGAAAAGGCACGCGAGAAGGCGGACGAGGGCGCGCGGCAGGATTGCACGGGGCGGTGCACACCGGAGCAGTTGCAGGTGGCCATCGAAGACGGCCAAAAGAATGCCTTGCGCGACTTGATTGACCAGTCGCTGCTGGCGCAGCGCGGCAAGGACCTGGGCCTCAGCGTCGAGACCGATGTGGTGAAGCAGCTCGACCAGATCCGCCAGCAGAACAACATGAAGGATCTGGATGAACTGGAAAAGGCCGTGACCACCGAGGGGATCAACTGGGAGGATTTCAAGAACAACATTCGCAACCGGTTTCTGACGCAAGAAGTAATTTCGCGGGAAGTGGGTTCGCACATCACCATCGGGCACGATGAAACGCTGAAGTATTACAACGAGCATAAGAATGAATTCGTGATGCCGGAAGAAGTAGCGCTGCGGGCGATCGAGGTTTCCACGGAAGGGAAGACGGAAGCGGAAATTCCCGAGATGAAGAAGACGGCGGAATCGTACTTGAAGAGGATCAAGGACGGAGAGGATTTCGCGGTACTGGCAAAGCGCTATTCCGATGGCAAGACGGCGAAGCAGGGCGGCTACCTGGGGGAATACAAACGCGGGGAACTGTCGAAGGAACTGGAAGACAAAGTCTTCGCGATGAAAAAGAACGAGTTGACCGACGTGATTGAGACGAAACAGGGATTCCTGATCCTGCAGGTTCTGGAGCGCTTCACGGAGGGGATCCAGCCTTACGAAAAAGTGGAACCCAAGATCCAGGAAATGCTGTACAGCGAGCGCATGGAGCCGGCGATGCGCGAATACCTGAAGACGCTGCGCGAGGAAAGCTACGTGATCGTGAAGCCGGGCTTCCAGGAGATGGCCGGCGGGGGCAACTCTGAAATTCAGGAAGTAAGCACGACGCCGGAAACCACGAAAGAGAAGAAGCACCACAAGAAGTATTTGCTGTTTGGCAAGTCCAGCTGAGCAAAATGACAAAGAAACCTATGGTGAGCGATCTGGCGGCGGACCAGACGATCAGCGGATTTTTCCTGGTACATGAGAAGGAAGTGCGCAACACCGCTGCGGGAAAACCGTATCTGCGCATGGAACTGGGCGACAGCAGCGGCACGGTGGAAGCGCGGATGTGGGACCAGTTCGAACTGCCTGCGAAAGGCGTAAACCGCGATGACTTCGTGAAGGTGCAAGCGCGCGTGGAGATTTACCGCAACAAGACGCAACTTTCCTTGCAGCAATTTCGGCTGGCCAAACCCGAGGAGATTAACCTGGCGGATTTTCTGCCGCACACGCCCTACGACGTGGAGGAGCTTTTCAAAGGGCTGCTGAAAGATGCGGAGGGGATGAAGAATCCCTGGCTGAAGAAACTGGTGTTGAAGGTGTTGAGCGAGCCGCAGCTTGTGACGCGGTACAAGAGGGCGCCGGCGGCGAAGGTGATGCATCACGCGTACATTGGGGGATTGCTGGAGCACGTGGCGGGGTTGTGCGGGCTGGCGAAACAGATCGCGGCACACTATCCGGAGCTGGATGTGGACCTGCTGCTGACGGCGGCGATGCTGCATGACGTGGGGAAGCTGGATGAGTTGTGCTTTGAGCGGGCGGTGAGTTACACGACCGAAGGGCAATTGCTGGGGCACATCGTGATAGAGTTGGAAACCGTGAGTAAGGCGATGGATTCGATCGAGGGATTTCCGGCGAACCTTAAGACTGTGGTGCAGCACATCTTGATCAGCCACCACGGGCAGTATGAGTTTGGGTCACCGAAATTGCCGATGATTCGAGAAGCGCTGGTGTTCCATTATTTGGATGACATGGATTCCAAATTGGCGGCGGTGCGGGCGGCGTTGGCCAGCGATTCCGGGGAACCGGAATGGTCGGCGTACAGCGGGGCGCTGGGGAGGAAGTTTTTGCGGTTGGAGGAGTTTTTGAAGGCGAAGAACGACGGCGGGAAGAATTAAGAAGTATAAGAGTATAAAAGTGAAAGAGTATAAGAGTGGAAGAGGGGAATTGCTCTGGCCGAGGTTGAGGTGCCACGATCCCTCCACTGCGCGGCCCGACGCGCCATAAATCGGCGCGAAGGAAAGAATCGGGCCGCTGCGGTCGGGATGACAATTCATTCATTACAGTGCAAGGACAGCGAGAAGAGGAACCCAAGACCCAGGTAGAAAACCAAACCTGGGGCACCCTCCGATTTACTATTGGCCCGGGGAAATGGATTACCCTTGCCGCTTTCGCGCGCTTGGCGCTGATATCTGATATCGCTTTACTACTCTGCTAGACTACCCAGAGAGACATGATTCCTTCTGAATACAAGGTACGCGAACTGGTGATACGACCGGCGACGGTGCTGGCGCCGATGGCTGGCGTCACGGACACGCTGTTCCGGCGGGTGATTCGCGGGCTGGGCGGGTGCGGGCTGCTGATGACGGAGTTCACCAGCTCCGAGGGGATTACACGGAGCGCGAAGAAGACGCTGCGTTATTTGTATTTCGACGGAGATGAGCATCCGATTGCGGCGCAGCTGTTTGGCGCTAATCCAGAGGTGATGGCGGAAGCGGCGCGG
>CAYOOS010000302.1:0-5743 GCA_964405585.1 uncultured Acidobacteriaceae bacterium
TGGTTCTGGATTGCGCGAATGGAGCCGCCTATCAGTTAGGGCCGGAACTCTTTCGAGCCTTGAAAGCGGATGTGGTGGCCACGGGTGTAAATCCCGACGGTCGCAACATCAATGCAGGCTGCGGTTCGCTCTACCTGGAAGGGCTGCAAAAGCGCGTGGTTCTGGAAGGTGCTCGGCTGGGCGTGGCGTTTGATGGTGATGCAGACCGCGCCCTGTTCGTCAGTGAATCCGGGAACGTCGTCAATGGAGATGGCGTGCTGCTGGCCGTGGCGCGCTACCTGAAAGCGCATCATGCGCTCAAAAATCAGCGTGTGGTGGCAACCTCCATGTCCAACCTTGGATTGGAGCGCGCCTTGGCACGTGAAGACATATCACTGGCACGTGCCGCCGTGGGCGATCGCTACGTCCTGGAAGAGATGCTTAAATCCGGGAATAACCTGGGCGGCGAGCAATCCGGCCACATTATTTTTCTTGATGACAGTCCCGCGGGCGATGGCCTTCTTACCGCCGTGAAAGTAGCCTGCCTGGTGGCTCTGCGGGGCTCGCTGGGAGCCCTTGTTGAGGGTCTGAAGGACTATCCGCAGAAGATTGTAAATGTGAAAGTGAAGACGAAGCCGCCGCTCGATTCCCTGCCCCAGGTGGCTCGCGCGCTTGCTGAAGCTGAGGCGGCGCTGGGGGACAATGGTAGGATCGTATTGCGATATTCCGGGACGGAACCCCTGGCGCGCGTCATGGTGGAAGCCGAACATCAGGCGGATGTAGACAAATATTCGGAATCGATCGCCGACGCCCTGCGCTCTACCATCGGAGCCTAAGCCGGCACGCCCCCTGCAAGAAATCCTGCCGCGTTCGTTCTAAGGGAGATGCCATAGGAGGCTATCCCATGAGCAACGCTATCGCTTCGCTGCTTGCAAAGTTCTTCGCACTATCCCCCGTTCGGCGCGGATTAATCGTGGTTCTAGCCATTTTCGCCGGCCTGATTATTTTCGCCCGGCTGAGCCCGCAACCTGCGAATAAGATTTCCCAGCACTCTGCTGTCGTTACCGAAACGGAAAATACGATGCCAGAACTCCAAACCGAAGCTGGCCGCGCTAAGGAAGAGCTGAAGGACTACTCAAAGGGGATGGCCGTACCGGCGCCGATGGATTTTAATGGCCTTTCCAATGGCAAGGTTGCTCTGACGCCGCCGTTTAGCGAGCCTCTGATTGCCCACACCGCGGAACTTGCCGTGGCCACCAAAGAGTTCGCCAAGTCGCGCTCCTCGATGGAAGAGATCCTCGACCATCATCGCGGCTATGTAGCAAAGCTCCGCATGGTCGGCAAGCCGACGGGAAGCACTCTTTCGGCCACGCTGCGTATACCTTCGTCGGAATATGGCGCGACGCTTGACGAGCTAAAAACACTCGGTCAGGTGGAACGCGAAGAGGAAGCCGCCGATGAAGTCACTCAGCAGCGCGCCGATCTGGAAGCCCGTTTGACCAACGCCCAAAATAATCTCCGCCACTTGCAGGAACTCCTGAAGAAACAGTCCTATCCCGACCGGAACGTTTTGGAATTGCAGCGCCAAGTTGCCAGTGCCAATGCCGACATCAATCGCCTGGAAGCGGACCGCATCGCGTCGGAGCACCGCGTGGTCTTCGCGAACGTCCTCTTTGCCATGAGGGAAGAGATCACGATGCCCCAAGAGACCCTCGCTGGGCAATTCCACAGCGCGGCACTCGCCGGGTTCACAGAGGCAGTAACGAGCATCTCCGCTCTGCTCTTGCTCCTGATTAGCCGGGGACCTGCGTTCCTCCTTTGGCTTGTCATCCTGTATCTGCCTGCCCGGTTGGCATGGCGTCGGTTGCGGCCTGCGGAAGCACCTGCGGATGCGCCCGCCGATAACATCTGACCGGGAATCTCGGCCGGGGAGTCTACCTCCTTCCCAAAGACTGTAGGAAAACAGGGGCAAGTCTGTGGGATTTTGTAGATTGGCAACAAATGGGTTCCGGTCTTTCGCGGATTGTCTAGCGTAAGTACTTTGTTTCTAATAACAAGGTGGCTTTTCTCACACTTCCATGGACTTGGCAAAGCGCGTGCATCGTATCAAAACAATTCATGAGATTGGCTTCCCGGGGTGGCCGGTACTCAACCTCGACTGAGTAACCCGGTTATTGGGGGGTCGATTCGATTAGAGAAGGGGGCTTGCACCAGCCCCCTTTATTTTTTTGTCTGCTCGACTCCATTTTGGCGGATCCGCCGTTGGACTGCCTGTCCTAGCCGCGTTGCCGGAAATCCTACACTAAAAAAATGAGCGGCCGGTGGGGGTGCCGGCCGCTCTGGCGTGGGGGATAGAGGGTAAATGTGCCTGAAGTTGGGTTCGTCTCCTTATCGCTCCGGAGGGGCTGGCCGTTCCACTGCGCTCGCCAGCAGCAGAACGACGCACAGGATTAAGATCCCTACGATCATTCCACCCGCTCCAGATGCAGAACCTAACTCCCGATCACGTCCGTAAGAATGACGGAGGCAAGGAAATGCGTCACTAGTCCCGAGGTTTCATTCACACCAGTACTTCGCCCCGGGACTTCGGGGGCCCCCCGGTTAGTACCGTTTTACCAGTGCGTCCGCACGGTAATCTGCAAAGGCATTTTCAGAGATCTCTCAGCCTCTTCCGACTTTTGCCAGACCTCTCGACAGTTGCACTTCGTTGTTGCCCCGCTTTCTCTCGGCTTCCGGCTACGCTATGCTCATAGCACCATGCATGAGCTAAGTTATTTCCGGGAACATCTGGACGTCTTCGCTGAAATGGCGAAGCGCCGCAACATCACACTCGACCTCAACGCGTTTAGCGCACTGGACAAAGAGCGTCGCGAACTGATTACGGAAAACGAGCAGCGCAAGGCACAGCGCAACAAGGCCAGCGACGATATCGCGCGCCTGAAAAAGGCCAAGCAGAGCGCGGATACCATCCTCGCGGAAATGAAGCTGCTCTCCGAGCGTATCAAGCAGGCCGACGAGCGCATTGCGGAACTGGACGCCAAACAGCGCGAACTGCTTCTGATCATTCCCAACATTCCGCATTCCAGCGTGCCATCCGGCCACGGCGCCGAAGACAATCAGGAGGTCCGCCGCTGGGGTACGCCCCCACAATTTGATTTTCAGCCGAAACCGCACTGGGAAGTCGGCGAGCGCGCCGGAATACTGGATCTGGAAGCGGCCGCGCGCATTACTGGAGCGCGCTTTGCCGTGTACAAGGGCTGGGGGGCGCGCCTGGAGCGCGCTTTAGCGAATTTCTTTCTGGATGTGCACACTCGCGAACACGGCTATACGGAAATCCTCCCGCCTTTTCTGGTGAACACGGCTTCGTTGATGGCCGCGGGCCAATTACCGAAGTTTGCCGCGGACCTTTTCAAATTGCAGGACAGCGATTTCTGGCTTACTCCCACGTCGGAAGTCGAACTGCACAACCTCTATCGCGACACCACGGTCACCGAGGATCAACTGCCCATTCTCGTGACTGCATGGACTTCCTGTTTCCGTTCGGAGGCAGGTGCAGCGGGCAAAGATACGCGGGGCATCCTGCGCCAGCACCAGTTTCAGAAAGTGGAACTGTTCAAATTCACGCATCCCGAAAAAAGCTACGAAGAACACGAAGCACTAACGCGGAATGCGGAAACGATCCTGCAGAAACTTGGCTTGCACTACCGCACCATGCTGCTCTGTTCCGGCGATATGGGTTTTGCTTCCGCGAAGACGTACGATTTGGAAGTCTGGCTGCCTTCGAGCAAGGAATTCCGCGAGATTTCCTCTTGCTCGAATTGCGAAGCGTTTCAGGCGCGGCGCGCGGGCATCCGCTTCAAACCGAAGGCGGGTGGAAAAAGTGAGTTTGTGCACACACTGAATGGATCGGGACTCGCCGTGGGCCGCACATGGATCGCCGTGGTGGAAAACTATCAGCAGGCAGACGGCTCTATTGTGATTCCGGAAGTGCTTCGCCCTTATATGGGCATCGAGCGAATACCAGCAGGAAAGTAGATGGCTGGTAGCCCCGGGGAGCTGGGTCGTCAAAATTTATATAACTATATTAGTTACAGTCATTTACAGGGCGAATTGGCCGTCTGGGTAGCACTTCTGTCACAACCCTTTCGCCGCGCAACCCCTTGAAAGTACAGCTTTTTGTTTGACTCCCCGTGAGGCCCTGCATACACTCGCCTCAACGCCGTCCAAGGGATAAAAAGGTTGAGTGAGGCGGCGGCCACACTCATAATCAGAAGAGATGACATTTATTGTCCGCATGTTACGGTTTGTATTCTGGGTGGTCGTACTTTCCTGGAGTGTGGCGCTCCTGCGTCGCCTGGTGCGGCGCATGGGGCAAGTCGCGCAACAATCGCAAACGCCTATGGACGTTCCCGCGGATACGCAGGCTCGGAAACTGGTGCGGGATCCCGTGTGCGGCATGCATATCGCCGAGGTGCTGGCGTTGCCGATGCGGCAAAATGGTGAGCTACTGCACTTCTGCTCCGCAGGCTGCCGCGAAAAGTACTTGAGCGAAACGCAGAAAATGGCTGCGAACGGCTAACGCCAAAGACTTTGTAGAAACAAAAGTGGTTCAGTTCAGTAGCAAGCCGCTTAGGAAATCCAGCGCAACGGAAAGGACCGAAGCTGATGGCCACGGTCGCAAAACCTCAAGTCCCAACACGCCCCACGGGCGCTCCCCCGATGGTGCCGCGGATCGCGCCGCGTGAAGAACTGAATCCCTTCCGCATCGCGCAAATTCAATTCGATATGGCGGCCGAAGTTCTGAAACTCGATCCCGGACTACGCCAGGTACTTCGCACGCCCAAACGCATTCTGGAAGTGTCGCTGCCCACGAAAATGGACAACGGTCAGTTAAGAGTACTGACTGGCTTCCGCGTGCAACACAACATCGCGCGCGGTCCGGGAAAAGGCGGTATCCGTTTCCATCCCAACGTGACGCTCGATGAAGTGAAGGCGCTGGCGGCGTGGATGACCTGGAAGACGGCAGTGGTGAATGTGCCATTTGGCGGCGCAAAAGGTGGCGTCATCTGCGACCCGAAGCGCATGTCCAAGAGCGAACTCGAACGGCTGACGCGCCGCTTTGCCAGCGAGATTCTTCCGGTGATCGGTCCGGACAAGGATATTCCCGCGCCGGACGTATATACCGATGCGCAGACCATGGCTTGGATTATGGACACCTATTCCATGATGGTGGGCCACACCGTGCCGGGTGTCGTCACCGGAAAGCCGCTTTCGATAGGCGGCTCTGTAGGACGTGCGGAAGCGACGGCGCAGGGACTGGTCTACGTCGTTGAAGAAGCCTGCAAGATGAAGAAGATCTCTTTGCGCGGCGCAACCGTGGCGATTCAGGGATTCGGCAATGCGGGAGCCACCGCGGCGCGGCTCCTGGCGGACAGAAAAGCGAAGATCATTGCGCTCAGCGATACGCGGGGAGGAGTCACCAATTCCCGCGGCATCGATCCCATCAAAGCCATTCGCTATAAAGAACGTTCTGGCACAGTGGTTGGCATGCCGGGGGCTTCACGAATTTCCAATGAAGACTTGCTGACGATGAAATGCGACATTCTGGTGCCCGCGGCGCTGGAAAACGTCATCACGCTGCAAAACGCAGAAGCCGTGAAAGCGCGTATCGTTGCCGAAGCGGCCAATGGCCCAACCACGCCCCACGCCGACGAAATCCTGGCGCGCCGCGGCATCACCATTCTGCCGGACATCCTGGCAAATG
>CAYOOS010000303.1:0-5743 GCA_964405585.1 uncultured Acidobacteriaceae bacterium
AGAATGGCACCGACCAGCTTTCGTAAAGCGCTGCAAGGAACAGGAAAACAAATAGGTCGCTAAGCCGGTCGCTGAACGTGACCGACCAGAGAAGCGCCCCGAGAAAAACAACTCCGATAAGACAGGTCCATTTGTAATATAAGAATTTCATCTTCAATGGTCTCGGTCCAGAAGAACCGGATGCGTAAGTTGCAGAGTACATCTTCTCATCAAAACCCAGCGACCAAAGCTACTTCCGCAATCGCACCATAATCTCCACATGCGCCCCATCAGGCAAATCCAGCGGCTCTTGTAGTTGCAGAAAGCCGTCCTTGTACCGCGCAAAGCACCGCATCGTAGCAGGTTTTCCCGCACCATTTTCGGCGGCCGCGACCGCACCACCGCCACCCTTCGCCGTCTCATCCAGCGCCTGATTCGCCAGCGCATCCGCCTCGCGATTCTGTTCGCGGTACACGTGGTCAATCCGAAACGACTCCAACCCCTGCGCCATCTTTCGCGCGCGCTCAAACAGGGGCCGCAGGTCCGCGCTCTTCACCTTGTACTGCCCGCGCATCTGCTTCACCAAAAGCTCCGAATCGCTCTCGATCCGCAAGGCGCGTATCCCATGAGACTCCGCATAATCCAGCGCCGCAATCAATCCAAAATACTCCGCCACATTATTCGTGTTCTGCCCGATGTACTTCTTCAGCCGCGCCACCACTTCGCCCCGAGCATCCCGCACAACCACGCCATAGGCCGCCGGCCCCGGATTTCCTCGCGATCCCCCATCAATGTTGGCTTGATATGCAGCCGTGGTCTTGCGTTCGGGTTCATGATCTCCGAACAATCCGCCGCCTTTTGGCATCACAGGACGCTTGCTCATCAGGATTGTTTAGGTTCTTCGCTGGCCGCCGCAGCCGCAGCAGAGTCCGCAGCCGGCGTCGCGTGGGGGATAGGTTCCAGCGTGTACAGAAGTCGCCCGCACATCTCGCACCGGAAAACCTCTTCGTTATTATCCGTGCGCAATACCTGAATGATGTGCGGCAACACTCGCATGCCGCAACCGCGGCATTGGTCATCGCGAACCAACGCCATCGCCGACCCCGGCATCTTGCGCGAAATCCGGGTGTACAGTTCCAGCAAATCCTCAGGCACTTTCGCAGCCAACTTCACCCGTTCCCCGTTGGCCACCTCTAATTTCTTCTTCTGTTCGTTGTACTGCGCCTCGATCTGCTTCTTCTCCGCTGCAACCGCATTTTCCGCTTCCTTCAAATCCGCCTCAAAGTGCTTCACCCGTCGCTCCACCTCTTCGATCGCCATCATCTCGTCCAGCACCAGGTCTTCGATCTTCGACGCTTCGCCCTCCGCATTCGCAATTTCATGCAGCAAGGCTTTGTACGATTCATTCGTCTTTACGGAGCTGCTCTGTTCGCGATACTTCTTCGCCCGCCCTTTCCATTCCTCGACGTCCAGCTCGAGCTTCTTGCGCTGTTTCAGCGCCACTGTGTGAGCTTCCCGCGCCGCAGTCACTGCCGCCTTCGCGCCATTCAGCTTGGCATCTGCTTCGCGAAAGCGTTTCGGCAGGCCGTCGAACTCCGCGTGGAGCGCGGCAATCTGCTGATCCAACTGTTGCAGGTCCATCAGATGAGGAATGGCGGGATGCATGGGAAGTGATTCTAACACACACGTGCGTACCGCCCCGCCAGCGCCTGGCCGTGGCAGAAGCGGCGCGCGTCAAGCCGAAAAGTATGATCCCGTCATTCCGAACGGAGTCTGCGGAGTGAGGAATCCCTCTATTTTGTTTGGAGTTTTGCCGAACAAGGATCCCTGCTTCCTCTTGTATGGCAGGGACTTTCTGGCACAAGAAAAAACGCGCGGCTTCCTGCTAGGGGTGTGATGGGAAGGGGGCCTCGCCGCGCGAAAGGCCCCGAACCCCAATTTTCAGGAAGTCTTCAGGTCGCGCCGAATCAAAGCCGCATCCAGAAAGTACCCGATGCCCACAGCCAAGGGCAGAATCCCAAAAGCCGCCGCAACCAGTGTCTCCGGCTCGCTCGTTACCCGCGCAATCACCGTAAACATGATCATCAATCCCAACCCGCCGGTGACCAGCAAAATCCCCGCCCGCCGCGACCGTGCAAACTGCGATAGTTCCGGCTCCATGGGAATGTCTGCCCCCCGGGCTATCGCCGCCAATCTCTCTTCGGTCCGCAGTTTGCGAACTCGGTAAAACGCATAAATCAGTGCCAAGGGTATACCGCACGTCAGAACCACTGCTACGAGGCCAATCATGTTGCCATCCATTGTCCACTCCTTCTCGCAACCGCCTTCGCCATCCGCGTGCTGCGCTCTCATCCTAAGTTACGCACACACGGCCACAATTGTTCCCCACAAGAAGGGTTGGTATCTGGGATTGTTAAGGAATCCTGGTTCCGGGCTTACTGAATTTCCTGGATCTGCATCGAGGAATCGATTGCCAAGGTGGGATAGCGAATCGTCGTACCCGCTGGCGGCGCCCCCGGGTGCCGCGCAACAACGCGAAATTCCGTTCCCGAGCACTCCACTTCATAGCTATAGCCGTCGCGTTCCCGCCTCGCCATATTCATCGTTCCCGCGCTCACCATTTCGTCCATCGAAGCGCACCGGCTGTTTAACGCAATATTCCCGCGCTCGGCTTGTGCAATGGACAGCAGATCGCTCCGCACACCCGTCAAGCTAATTGCTTGCGTGGGCGAGGTCCCCGGATCGCTACTGGGCATTTGCTTCAAATAAAGATAATAGACCCCGATCGCTACGGCAGCGGCGACAAGTATGCCAACAAGGGATTTCATGTCTTCATTGTTCTCCCCCCTTGCGACAGGTTCAAGCACTTCCTCAACCAGGCGTGCAATTGGTAACAACCCCCCAGATTTCGGTTAGGCCGCGCCCGCCTTGTGCTACCCTCAAATCAACGCCGTCCCTCTCTCGGTGTACTCTCCCCTCCGGACAAAACCATGCCTGTTCTTACGCCTGCGGACGAGCTTCATTCCATCGAAAAAATACGCGAACAGGAGCTCGAGGAAGCGCGCTCCATTCAAAGCGTCATGCTGCCCAGCCAACCTCTGCGCACCTTTTACGTCACCATCTCCCATGAATTCCAGCCTGCGGCCGTGGTAGGCGGCGATTACCTGGATTACTTCCTCCTTCCCGACGGCACCATCGGCTTGTACCTCGGCGACGTCTCCGGCAAAGGCCTCCCCGCTGCCCTCTATGCCGCTCTCGCCGTGGGCACCCTCCGCGGTGTCCACAAGACCGGCCAAACTCCTGCCCGCGTCCTCTCTGTCCTAAACGAGAGACTCCTCCTTCGAGGCATCCCCGGTCGCCACAGCGCCATTCAATACGCCATCGTCGATCCGCTCCGCGCACAAATGCGCATTGTCAGCGCTGGCATGCCCGGCCCGCTCCTCATCCGCGATGGAGAGTGCTGCGCCCTCCAGCTTGCTGGCATTCCTCCCGGCCTCTTCAGTGGTATCACCTACGATGAATCCACCCTGGAACTCCTGCCTGGCGACTCCCTCCTGTTTTGCACCGATGGCCTCACCGATGCCCGTAACATACGCGAGGAGGACTTTGAACTCGAGGGCGTTAAGGATATTTGCCGTAGACATGCCGCGGATTCCCCCATCGATCTCCTCAACCATCTCTTCTGCGCAATCCAGGATTTCTCCAAGGATTGCCTTCAGTGGGACGACATGACCGCTGCCGTGCTTCACTTTGCTCCCTCCTCCACCGGCCCCGACGTCAGCCCTATTGCCCAATGAGCAAGTCTTGCACTCTTTTTGTTTGACCCACGGAAACCTCTCCAGTAAAAACAATAGATATCTTTCGCTTGACCCTGAGGAGTCCTTGATGAAGACAAAGTCCCCGTTCCTCGTGGCCTTGGTTTGCCTGCTGTCCTGTGCGATTGTCATTCCTATGGATCTTGGCGCTATTCCGCCACTACCCGATCAGCGTGCCGGCGAAATCTCCCGTGTAATCCCTGCGGTCACCATCGCCCGGGGTGCCAAATCCCTCAGCGCCTCCGCCAAGACCGTTGTGGATTGGCTGGATGTGGTCAACACGCAAACGAACGCCCGCGCCAGGGTTTCCCTCGATGATGGTTCAATCCTGAATGTGGGTTCTGATTCTTCCGTCCACGTCGTCAAGCACGATGCCGGCGCCCAGCAGACCGACCTCGAGCTGAGCTTCGGCAAAATGCGCTCGCAAGCGCAGAAAATTTCCCAGCCCAACGGCAAGTTTGAAGTGCATACCCCCGCGGGCGTGGCTGGCGTCGTTGGCACGGATTTCTACGTCGACTACGAAAACAACGTGATGACCGTCATCGTCTTTGAGGGCTTCGTGCGAGTTTGCAATCTTGCGGGCGTCTGCGTCGTGGTCAAGGCCGGGCAAACCACCACCGTCCGCAACGGCGATTCCTCCGGCCCCGCTGCCCCCGCGCAAGCTTTACTCGCTACTCTTACCGATGCTGTTAGTACCACCACTCTCGACACCAGCACGCTGCCGCCCATTCACCACATCGGTAAAGGCACCGCCATCACCATCGCAATTCTCGCAATCGTCCCGGTGGTAGTGATTCCCATTGTGATCACTCACAGCGCGGGCTCTACCGCGCCCACTAAACCCAATTGCCCCCCAGCCGGGGCGAATTGCGGCTGATTCAGCGTTTTGCCTCGCAAATCCGCCGTCGGACTTTGCCGGCTTCCTTCACTCGGCGTGTCCGATTGCATTTTTCTTATAAGCCTTCTGCAACACGTAAAAGGCCTTCTTCTTCTGGCCGCTTTCGCTGATCAGCCCTTTGCGGTTGTAATCGTCCTGTATCTCCGGCAGCAACCGCAGGGGCGAACGGAAGTCCATCAGCAGCCACGGGCTCATCCCCCGCAATTGCGGTATGTGACTGAGCATAACCAACTGATGCTCGTAGATGTTTGCCTGAAATTCTTCCGTCCATCGCTTTGCTGCATCCCCATGCATACCCGCCCTCGCGCCGCTGCCGAATTCGCTCATGATTAGCGGCTTTTGATAACGGATATCCCACTTTGTCTGCTCCGCATCTGCAGCCGTCCCTTCATACCACCCTATATATTCATTGGTTCCCAGAACATCCAGAACGTCACCGAGCGGATCATCCACGATCTTGGTATGTCCCTCCGTGCGCACCAGCAATGCTGCCGTCACCAGGCGGCTGGCATCCTGTTTGTGAACTTCACCCACCAGCGTTTTCAGAAACGTCGTCCTCGCCGCATTGGCGGGCGTTTCATTCGCAACCGACCACAAAATCACCGATGCTTTGTCCCGGTCCCGGTGAATCATTTCGAACAATTGCGATTCCGCTTTAGCGAGCACAGCAGGGTCCTCAAAGTGGACGGCCCAGTAAACCGGTATTTCCGACCACACCAGTATGCCCAGCCGATCCGCAAGCCGCGTCATCCGTTCGCTGTGCGGGTAGTGCGCCAACCGCACAAAATTCCCCCCCAATTCATGCACCCAGCCGAGCAGCGTTTCCACGTCATCTTCGCTGTATGCCCGCCCCGTGCGATACGGAGCCTCCGCGTGCACGCAAATCCCTTTCAGAAAAATCGGCTGGCCGTTCAGCAGTATTTCCGTTCCCCGCGTCTCGATCGTGCGGAACCCCATCTCATCTTCCAGCGCGTCTTCCCCCGCCGTCAGCTTCAGGCGGTACAACGCCGGATGTTCTGGCGACCACAATTGCAGCTTGCCATCCTGTAAA
>CAYOOS010000304.1:0-5714 GCA_964405585.1 uncultured Acidobacteriaceae bacterium
CAGCGGATTCGGAAGAAACGGCTGCGCTCACTGAAACAACAGATTTGAAGGCCACTGCACGGAATCCGTGGATGTCCGGCGAGAAAGAATTTTACGAGCCGAATCTGTATCTTTTTGACGCTTATCCCGGCGGGATCGGGTTTTCCGAGCCGCTGTTTCGCGTGCATGAATTGCTGGTTCAGAAAACGCGGGAGTTGATCCGCGCTTGCCCCTGCGAGCAAGGGTGTCCTTCGTGCGTGGGACCGGCGGGAGATTTGGCGCCGCGGGCGAAGGAAGCGGCGCTGGCGATGCTGGACCGGCTGACAGCATGAGACTCTGCTCGATGGAGGACGCACCATGATCGCTCGTATGTGGCACGGACGCACGCCAATTGCAAAGGCGGACGCATACACGGCTTTGTTGAACCGGCTGGCAATTCCAGACTACCGGGCGATTCACGGAAATCTAGCTGTGCACGTTCTGCGGCGCGACGAGGGAGAGGTGGCGCACTTTATCACCTTCACGCTGTGGGAGTCCTTATCGGCAATTGAGAAATTCGCGGGCACGCCGGTCGACCAGGCCAAGTATTATCCCGAGGACCGCGAATTTCTTTTGGAATTCGAGCCGAAAGTACAGCATTGGGAAGTTACGGGCACGGCCTCTTCCGATTGATACGAAAGGTATTTGAGTGAGCACGACAGATAAATTCGCACGGTTGGCGGCGCTGCGGCCCGCGCGTGGCATTGCGCAGACGCCTGCTGCATTGCGCGCTCCCGACGAGTGCGATCCTATCAGCAAATTGTTGGGCGGGGGGATTGCGCGAAATCACTATGGGGAACACCTGGCCATACGGAATTGGTTTTCTACGCCGGAGTTTTCGGAGCCTTCGGCGGGGGTTTTGGATTTGTTGACGAAGACGCCCGCCCCGCAAAATCATCCGGGGCGCAGAGAACGCGCTTCGGAAAGCGGCCGCTACAAAAACGGCTCGCACGATGGGGCTGGTTCGCGGCGAATGCGGGATGCAGTGCAGAATCCGGAAAAGTGGCTTTTCCTGGACACGGAGACGACCGGGTTGGCTGGCGGTACGGGCACGTATGCGTTTCTGGTGGGGCTGGCGTGGTGGGATGCCGGCGGTTTGCAGGTGGAGCAGCTTTTTTTGCGCGATTTCTCGGAGGAGCATTCGCTGCTGCACGAACTGGCGGAGCGACTGGCGGAGCGCCCCGTGTTGGTTACGTTCAACGGGAAATCGTTCGATTGGCCGCTGCTGGAGAATCGCTTCACGATGACGCGGGCGATTCGCTTGCCGTCACTGGCCGCGCATCTGGATCTGCTGCATCCGGCGCGGGCATTGTGGAAGTTGCGGCTGGGTTCGGTGCGATTGGTGGAACTTGAGCGGCACGTGTTGGACGCCGCGAAGTTGGGCTGGCACCGCGAGGACGATGTCTCCTCAGCGCTGATTCCACAGTTTTACTTTGACTATCTGCGCGGCGGCTCGGCGAAGCCGCTTGCGGGCGTGGTGAAACACAACCAGATGGACCTGCGAGGGCTGGCGGCGCTTTACGGCAAAATCAATTCCCTGCTGGACGAGCGGGCAGCCGCTCACGAGGATGCCGATTCGCTGGATTTGTTTGGGCTTTCGCGCTATTTGAACCGCCGCGGCGAGCAGGAACGCGCTCATGCGATGTGCGCGCAGGCGCTGAGAGCGGGGCTCCCGACGGAATTCCGGCCGCTGGCGACGCGCGAACTGGCGATCATGGCCCGTCGCCGGGGTGACGTGGAAAGGGCGGCATCGCTCTGGCTGGAGCTGGTGCAGCACCCGCGGGACGGCGCTGTTGCATGCGAGCACCTGGCGATTCATTACGAGCGAACGGCGCGGGACCTGGGACGTGCGGTGGAATTTGCGGAACTGGCGCTTGCCAAAACCCAACGGCAAAGCGCACATTCCCGCGATCCTTACGCGGCGGCCCGGGCGGCCCGCGCGGAGAAAAAGCTGCTGTGCCGGCTGGAGCGATTGCGGCATCGGATAGAGAAGGGCGGAGGGCGTTTACAGGCACCGCTCCTGGCGCGGACGGCATCTGCCGGCGCAAGTCCGAAGGGCCGTTGAACTTCCGCTTCCTCTCGCGACACTCTTGAATTTGGAGGCACAAACCGGATGGAATCTTCAGCAACAAAACGGCAATCTATCGCAGAGGACACCATGGCCACCACGGAACAATCTTATTTTCAGAGGGAACTGGAACTGCGCCGCGAACATTTGCTTTCCGCCTCGCGCGCCAATGCCGGGGATGCATCGCTGAATAATCTGCTCGCCAGCGTGGACGCGGCACTTTCCCGCCTGCAAGCAGGCAGCTTCGGCATTTGCGAAACCTGCCACGACACGATTGAAGCGGACCGCTTGCTGTGCAATCCATTGCTGCGGTTTTGCCTCGACCATCTTTCCAGCGACGACCAGCGCGCGTTGGAGCGCGATCTGACTCTTGCCGCGCACATCCAGAGCGGCCTTCTGCCACCAAAGGATTGGTGCGTGGCCGGGTGGCAAGCACGCTACCACTACCAGCCGGCGGGACTCGTCAGCGGCGATTATTGCGATTTGATCGAGTCGGATGGCGCGTTTTTGTTTTTGCTGGGAGATGTGGTTGGAAAAGGCGTTGCCGCGTCCATGTTGATGAGCCATTTGCATGCAACATTTCGCACTTTGGCAGGGCAACATCTTCCATTGCAAAAGCTTGTAGAACTCGCAAATCGCCTCTTCTGCGACAGCACCACCGCTGGGCAATATGCCACTTTGGTGGTGGGACGTGCCTGGCCGGATGGAAGAGTGGAATACGTTAGCGCGGGTCACTTGCCGCTGCTGCACGTTTCCGCTGCCGGAGTCTCCGCGCGGGAAGCGACGGGGGTGCCGCTGGGAATGTTTTGCAGCACGGATTTCACGGTGTGCGAGCTAACCCTGGCGCCAGACGACATGTTGTTTCTTTATACGGATGGGTTGACGGAACTGTTCAATGCCGCGGGCGATGAATATGGAGTGGGGCGCGTGGCATCTCTCGCCAAGCGCTACGCCGCTGCCTGCCCGGAGGATTTGATTTCGGCTTGCCTGGCGGAGATGCAGAGTTTTTCCGGGGGAGCCAGGCAGAAGGATGATTTGACGCTGCTGGCATTGCGGCGGGTGAATTAAGCCGGAATCGCGGCTGTGGAAGACAAGAGCAAAGCCGGAGGGCTCCCGCCAGAAAACGGCGGGCTGAAGAGAGCGCGGACTCTCCCTGCGCTACATTGCGCTAAGGCGCCCGCTTCCCTCCTGAGGCGGGCAGGCGGAAAGCGGCCGCTACAACACCAGCGGCAGGGAAGACCCCGGCCACTCTCACCGGGGAGTCGTTTGGTTTTTGCGGTTCTTCGGGGATGGCTTCCCAGTTGAGTTTCTTGTTCCACTGAAGAATCAGGCCGCGATCTCCACCTTCCACTGTGATGCAGTCGTTCTGGAAGCAGCGGAGGAAAACGCCGCCTTCCGGCGTGTCGAAAGAGAAGAAATCCGGACAGCGAAAAAGGTGCGTGCGCACGGCGTATTTTTTCTCGAGGGCTTCGGAGTATTGGCCGAAGAAGCGCGCGGCCGTTTCATTGGAGTCCAGACGGATGCGGGCGAAGAGGAGGAGTTGTTTGGCATCCTTGCTCTCGTAGGTCGCGTAGATATCGCCATTCCAGGATGCCGACAATTTTCCCGCGCGATCCGCATCCAGCAATTGCTTCAAGACTTCGTTCAAGCCAAATTCGCCGAGGGAGTTTTCCTCGAGAAGGGTCCAGCCGTGGCCGGGAAGTCCCTCGGGGAGGTCGAGTTTGATGGGTAAAGAGGATTTCCCGCTGCGGTAAAGGTCGGGGTGAATAATCTGCTGTGTGTTCGCAGGGGGCCGGGCAAACACGCCGGCAAAGCCCCGCCAACCATCGTGTTTCAGAACCGCCATGGAAAACGTGAGCCCGCTGAAGTAGGGGAACATCAATGAATCCTTGATGAATGGCGGCGCCTTTTTGAGCAAAGGCGTATCGCTGAGGTCACCGACGAACACCGAAGGATCGATGTCGGGAAGGTCGCGGAGATTCAGCCCTTTGTCCTTGAGCATGTATTCGAGCATGCCCGCCATGGCGCTGCCCTCCAGCACCGATTCGCGCGCCAGTTCCGCGTCGTCATTGGGGCGCGCCGCTTTCACCCAATCCTCAATCTGAAATTGCTGGTCTTGCAGCGCATGCGTGAGTTCGTGGGACATCACGGTGCGCTGGTCATCCGGAGCAATCCAGTCCGCGATGTAAAACTCGTGGGCCTTTGGGTCGTACAGTCCGGCAATCTGCTCGGTGAGAAGGTCCACCATGAAGTGGTCCAGATCGAAACCTCGAGGGATCAGGCCAAAAGCTTCCGCGCTACGCTTGGAGGCATAACGCTCCTTGGCATCCTTGTCTTCGTCCATCTCGCGAAGAAGGTAGGCACGAATCTCTTCCCGGGAGCGAATGGTCTTCTTCAGCGGAGACTTCAACTCCCAACCGGTGATGGCGCTCATCTCGTGCAAAACTTCGTCGGCCATGGCCAGGAATTCGGGGTTGTTCTTGGGGGTGGAAGTTGCCGGCGGGGCGGTCGTGGATTGCTGAGCACGAACTGGGTGCACTGTGGATAGGAGGAATCCGGCCAGGAGCACGAGTCCGGCGAAGCGACGAGCGAGAGACTTATGGTTAGACATACTTTTGCAGGATAGCAGATTCCCGGCAGACCTGGTTTTCGGGATCACGCGGCGTTGAATCAGGCAGGCTCGATAGAACGGGTGAGGCTGCTTCCGGTGAGCAGGCGTTGCAGCGCATCCACCAGATCACTGCGCGTGAGAATGCCGACAAGTGCCCCGTTTTCAACCACTGGCAGGCAGCCGAAGCGCGACTGCTGCATGACGCCGATGGCCGTCACCAGGGGTGTATCGGGGGAAACGGTGAGTGGATCGCGGGTCATGACGCGATTGACGGTGGTACCGGCAAACACCGCATTGTAGCCCTCCTCGTCAATGGGAATCAGGCGGGAAGGAGCGCAGCGCTGAATATCGCGGTCTGTTAGAAGACCTTCCAGTTTGCCGTCAGCGACCACCGGGAGATGGCGAATGGCGCTGGCGCGAAGAGTAAGAGCCGCGTCCAGCAGGAATGTGGACGGGTCCACGGTAATGGGCGGTTGGCTCATCACATCCCGGACAAAGTATTCGGTGGAAGACACAGTACCTCACAATCGGACGGGCTAAGGGTACATCTCCCCTATCTGAAACAGGCTTTCACGGGAGACGTTTCGAGACAAGACCTGGTGCAGGCACGGGTGCCCGAAGGGAAACGTGGCAGCCCGGAGCGGGACAAATGCACAGATTTCCACAGCGTCTAGTTAGTTCCGTATTCGTAACGACTTGATTAGTTGCTATAATTACAATAATAGGATATCTACTCACGGGTCCTGTGGAGGTGCAGATGTTTCCACCTGGGTTGCGATTGCGCCAAGCTCGCGAAAGGCTGGGGCTGACGTATCGGGATGTGGAATCCGCAAGCCTGGAAATCGCGACGAAGCGTGGCCGGCCGGATTTCATCCTGCATATCAGCCGGCTGGCGGATATTGAAAATCGCAATGTCGTGCCCAGCTTACACAAATTGTACTCCCTGGCTGTCATCTATCACCACGACCCGACGGAGATTGCGGGCTGGTACGAAGCCCCGCTGCAGCAGACGTTTCA
>CAYOOS010000305.1:0-1167 GCA_964405585.1 uncultured Acidobacteriaceae bacterium
ATGATTGAGCTTGAACAGACGCAGAGTGAGCAGGCGGACAGGAACGAGCAGCAGCGCCGAGGTGAACAAGACGCGGCGATACGGCAGCGAGAAATCAAAACGCAGAAGCCATCCAAGAACCAGGGCGCATATAACAAGCGTCGCCTGAAAGATGTAGATGACCACCGGCCGCCGATGAATGAAGACTTGGGGCAAAACACCTTGCGCGTAACGTAGCTTCACGATTTGATTACTCCCGATGTGTTGGAGGAACGGTTCGGAAAGATGAAAGGAAACCGAAGCAACCGATCAAAAACCAAGTGACAGAGGAACAAACTGTTAAGGGATGAATTGTGTACCGATTTCGACCCGAATTTCGCTGCGTTTGCTAAAGAGAATCAGACCAATTTGGTGACTGCTCCGAGCAGGGATTCTGCCACTCGTTGGACCTGTTCCTCGGTTAGGTTGTTGTGAAAAGGCAGGGCGAGGGTGCGCTGCGCGATGGCTTCTGTAACCGGCAATTCCCCTCCCTTGAATCCAAAACGCTCGCGCATATATGGTTGGAGATGAACCGGAGAAAAATAGCACCTGACGGGAATGCCACTCGCTTCCATGGCTTTAGCCACTGCCTGTCGGTCTATGCCCTCAGCCAAAGTCACGACGTAGACGAACCAACTCCTACGCACACAGGATTTCGTCCAGGGCACTTGAATAACTTCCGAGTTCCCAAGGCAGTCGGCGTACATCCTCGCGACGCGCTCACGCTTCGTCAGAAACGTCTCTATCCGCGTGAGTTGTGAGAGGCCAAGCGCCGCCGACATTTCGTCCATGCGGTAGTTGTAACCCAGGCGTTCGTGCTCGAGCCACGCCCCCATCTCACTTCGCCCTTGATTTGACAGGCTCCTGGACACGCGGGCAATTTCAGGATTGTTGGTCACAACGATCCCGCCTTCGCCTGTGGTCATCTGCTTGTTTGGATAGAATGCAAACGCAGATGCATCGCCGAAACATCCTACTTTGCGTCCTCGATACTCCGCTCCCAGTGCCTCGCAAGAATCATCTATCAACTTCAGATGAAACTCATCCGCACAATCCTCGATTGCTGCCCAATCGGCTGGGTGGCCAAAAACATCTACGGCCATAATGGCGCGTGTCTGAGGAGTAACCTTTCGCCGCAGGTCGGTTGGG
>CAYOOS010000305.1:1177-5704 GCA_964405585.1 uncultured Acidobacteriaceae bacterium
AGGTATCGGCTTCGATATCCACGAAGACGGGCGTCGCTCCTTCATATAGCAAAGCGTTTACGCTGGCTGCGAAGGTAAAAGAGGGAACCAGGACCTCATCGCAGGCCCCAAGCCCCAGAGCCTTCACGATCAGGTGCAGCGCTGCGGTGCCGGAGCTGACTGCGACTGCTTGCTGCACACCGATGTACTGACAGATCGCGGCCTCAAATGCCTGGGTCTGGGGTCCCAGCGACAAGCGTCCTGAACGAAGCACATGGATGACAGCCTCTATGTCCACGTCGTCGATTTCTGCCGCCGACATAGAAATCAATTCACGCACGGATTTGGTCCGCACTTTCCATCCTGGAATTAGTTTCCACGGCTCACGTTCCCGGACGCTGCGAACTCCATCGTCCGAAGTATTCGTGCTGGAACTCCCACAGCCACCGTTCTATCGGCCACGTCATGCAGCACCACGGACCCAGCCCCAATGATGCTTTCACGGCCCACACTGATCCCGGGTAATATTGCTGCCCCGAGGCCCACGTGAGAAAGTGATCCGAGCCGCGAGGCCCCGCCCAGGGAAGCATTGGGAGAGATGTGAGCATAATCGCCAACCACTACGTCGTGTTCCACGACTGCGCCCGTATTCACAATTACACCTTGGCCCAACTTCGCGTCGCAATTAATCACCGCGCCCGCCATGACAACCGTTCCGCGGCCTAATTCTCCCGAGGAAGCCACCACGGCAGTGAAATGCACCGCCGTTAACACTTGTACATTCCAGGCGGTGCAGCGTTCCGCGACTCGGAACCGACACAGGTTGTTTCCTATCCCCAATGCGATCGCGACTGGGTACTTGACCGCTTGTTTCTGCAACCAGTACCCGTCACCAAGTACCGGGTAACCGATTACTTCAGTTCCGCTCTTCTGTTCTTGATCGTCCACAAAGCCTACGAAGTTCTTTACTTTCCCGGAGATCAAAATGTCAGCCACAACCTTCCCGTGCCCTCCAGCGCCATAGACGAAAATTTTCATAGATTCCATGGCTCGTTCCTGTTGTCCCTTTTGAAAGCGGGCATGGTCGCATGACCATCGTGGGAGATGTTCTCGTGTCTCAGGACTTGCGAGACGGTGCGCATAAGAATCAACGCATCTAGGCGCAAACTCCAGTGATCGACGTACCAGAGATCGAGGCTAAAGCGGGCTGGCCATGACAACGCGTTCCTCCCGTTAATCTGGGCCCAACCGGTAATGCCGGGTTTCACGTCGTGGCGCCGGGCTTCGGCGGGCGCGTAGATTTCAAGGTATTCGCTCAGGAGTGGGCGGGGCCCCACAAGGCTCATGTCTCCTCGCAGAACGTTCCAGAGTTGGGGAAGTTCGTCTAGACTCGCTTGACGCAGTAGCTTCCCGAAACGCGTCAGTCTTTGCTGGTCATCGAGCAACGCTGCCGCTGAATCGCGAGCATCCGTCATGGTTCGGAACTTCAACAACTCAAATGGTACGGTCTTGTAACCCGGGCGGATCTGCCTGAATAACACCGGCATTCCCATCGCGACATAAATGATTATGGCTATAACCATCATCATCGGAGACAAGATGATCAACGCCAAGGCCGAGATCGAAACATCGAACACCCTCTTGAGCAAATGGCTCACCGAGATGCTCTCTCCAAGTTGACAGCCATGTACGGCTTAGAAAGATGCCGGGGAATACCGCCACAAGGAATGCCGTTCTCTACCAGCAATCTAACGTAAATCTGAACGAGGGCCGACCATATCCTCGCCGGTTGAAATTCCAATTGGATGCGCTCGAAACCGCGCCTTCCCATGACAGCGGCCAAAGCAGGGTTGTTGAGAAGAGTTGTAATGGATTGGACCAGTGCTGAAACTTCTCCGACCGGAACAATAAAGCCGTTGACACTGTCGACAACGGCATCCACTGCTCCCGTGGCGTCATAGGTGACTACGGGTCTTCCCGCCGCGTGAGCCTCCAAGACGACGTTTGGGAATCCCTCGCGATGTGTCGGCAGTACGAGGATGTCCATTACGTGATAAAAGCACCCTGGATCGTCCACCTGGCCGGCGAGAACTATGGACGGATCAGCTTCCAGCATCTCGTTTACCTCGCATGGCAGCGCGTCCTCTCGTTCAGTCGTCCCGACTAACAACAATCTCAGTGATGGGAATGCACGATGCAGTTGCCGGTGTGCTTCTAAGAGCTCAGGCACACCCTTGTCTCGCGTCAACCGGCCGACAAACCCAATAACGGGGGCGTCGCTCGGAATTGAATACACCTGGCGAATTTTCGCCGCGAGCTTCAAGCGTTCCTCCGTTGCAGTAAATCGTGATGCGATAACACCGTTACTGCTCCCTGCTCCGAGGACAAGTATCTTGTCGGGATTCACGAAACCAGTCGCCACTGCTTTCTTCCGTGCGCTTTCGCTGACGCACAGAACGAGATGCGCGCAGCGACACGCAATTAGGTCCGCAAACATCAACAGCCTGCGCTGAATGCCATGGGCCGATTCCCAACGCAAGCCACGCAGGGTATAGACCCGGCATGGGACGCGGTTCAACCAAGCTGCAAGGCCTCCGAGTAGGCCAGCTTTTGGTGTGCTCACATTCGTCAGGTCCGGTCGCAGCCGACGAATCAAGCGCCAGAGACGCCAGAACGAGACCACATCAGACCCAGGAGATATCCCCCGAGCCATTTCAACCCCGAACACTCGTGTACCTGATTCCTCGGCTTCGTGTTCGAGTTCGCGTCCCCAGGAGGAAGCAAGACTCACATCGAAGCCAGCTTCCTTCAGGTATTGAAGTTGTCCTTGCATCAGGACGACACTCATGGACGAAGTCACGATATGGAGTACACGGGGGGGGCCATCCGTTCGAGGCGCGCTCATGGTCGCACTTCTTCCGTGGCAGATTCAGTCGTCAGTTCGGTCCGAGAATCGATCTGAACGGGCAGACCTTGAGCTACCAATGAGGCAGATACGCCCGGAGACCAGTCAGGTTCGGTCAGCTTTGCATACAGCGTTTTGTAGTTGTCGACGGCGAGATCCAGGGAGAACATGCTGGCCCTCTTGCGGGCCATTTGGCCAAGGGTGTTCAGCTGTCCTAACGGCCGTTGTAGGAGCCATAGAAGCGCATCCGCGAGCGCTTGCGGATTCCGCGGCGGCACGATCTTTCCTGTGTCTCCGATCAATAGCCGGGAATCGCCCACATCGCTAGCAACACAAGGGACCCCGCAGCACATGGCTTCACAAAGGACGAAGGGAGAAGATTCGCTCCATGATGAAAGGCAGGCCACGTCGAGTGCCGCGGTAAGCCGGGGAACGTCGGTCCGCGGGCCGAGAAGATCCACAGCATCCGCCAGCCCGCACTCATCGACCATGCGACATAGCCCCGCGTTCTCGCGCGTGATTCCGCTGCCCACAAGCACGAAGCGAGCATTCGCCAGCCGCGAATGGAGCAGTTGCGCGGCGCGAAGGAATGTCCGGTGGTCCTTCACTGGATGGAAACGCGCGACCATCCCCACCAACACCGCGTCATCGGGCACGCTCAGCTCTTTGCGAACTGAAAGTCGCGCGGCTGGATCGGGCCGGAACAAATCCAGTTCAATGCCGTTTTGAATCACTCGCATCTTTTTTGGAGAATACCCCCAACGCGCGTGGACTAACTTCGCGGCCTCAGAATTGGCGACGATCGCGCTTGGTAAGAAGGATAAAACGCTGCACAAGCGCACAACCGCACGCGTCTGGAAGCTGTATCCCGACATGGTTTCATTTGCCGAACGCAGGCACCAGATAATCTCGGGCACCCTTGCGAGCCGCCCGGCGAGGAGGCCCAGCAAACAACTATGGTAAAGCCAGCACTGCAGGACATCTGGTTTTCGGTTCGCAAGGAAACGCCAGAAGCGGAAAAGTCCAGCGGGAGTGGGCATTCCACGAGTCATCCCCAGCGATAGGACCTCGACGCCAGCAGCACGCAAAGATTCACCGAGCGGGCTGATCTCCGTCATGCTAATCACCAGGTGTTCGAATTCCGGGCCGCTGCTCGCCAGGACGAGTTTGTGCAACTGCATCTCTGCTCCGCCGAGCCCCAGATCCGTAATTAAGTGGGCGACGCGGATTCGGCGCGGTGCGCCGTCCGGGGAAGAGTGTGAAAGATCAGGCATGATTCGCAACAGTACGGAATGCAAGTTCGCTAGGATGAGGACCGCAGATCATGCGAAACGGCAAATCGAGCGGCCTTCAGCGCGGCGAGGTGTAGCCGGGCATAGGGCGCTTCGAACCAATGGCTCTGACGCCCGGAATAGGAAGCAATCACATCGGGAAAGTCGGCGATTTTTGCACGGAAGCGCTGAAGCTGCGAGCGAAATAAGGCGATGTCGCGCGCGGTCCATCGGTTGACGTGGCAGCAAACCGTCCAAACTCCGAAGGGCATCGGGCGGAACCTCCAAAACTGCTGTGGAACCCAGAGGATCCCGAGCGAATCCACGTGAGGATAGATGTGCAAACCATCGCTGATGCAATGGATGTTCGCG
>CAYOOS010000306.1:0-5703 GCA_964405585.1 uncultured Acidobacteriaceae bacterium
GTTCTTTGAGGGCCGCGCCGGCGTCGGAGGCCAGCATCAGGTGCTCGCCGATGAGGAAGGCGTCGAACCCCGCGGCGCGCAACTTCCTCAAATCGTCGTGGGTGCGCAGGCCAGATTCGCTGACGGCGAGACGATCTTCGGGGATGTGCTCGATCAATTCGTAAGAAGTCTGCACGCGGACCGCAAGGGTTTTTAGGTCGCGGTTGTTCACGCCGATGATCCGTGCACCAGCCGAAAGCGCCCTGGTGAGCTCTTCAAGAGTATGAACTTCTACGAGCGGTTCCATGCCGAGTTCGCGGCCTAGCGCAATCAATTCCTGCAACTGTATATCGCCCAACGCGGCAACAATCAGCAAGAAGCTGTCGGAATCGTTCGCGCGCGCTTCCCACACCTGCCAGGGATCGAAGATAAAATCCTTCCGTAGCACGGGCAGGGCAATGCTTCGACGCGCGTCGCGAAGATTCTTCAGCGAACCGTGGAAAAACTCCTCTTCCGTAAGGATGGAAAGCGCGGCGGCGCCGGCATCTTCAAACGTCTGCGCCAGAGCTGGCGCATCAAATGGATCGCGCAACACGCCGCGTGAAGGGGAAGCAGGCTTCAACTCGGCTAGAATGTTGATGGCATCGCGGGAAAGCGCGGCGGAAAAATCGCGCACGGGTGGCGCGGCCTTCACGCCATATTTCAACGCGGCTTCCGGCAGGACGCGTTTGCGATGCTCGACCCAGGCGCGGCGGGATTCCATGATGCGGTCGAGCACGGTTCCGCTGTTGGCGTGGGCAGACGAGGGCATAAGTTTGTATGCTAGGGAGAGAGCGCGAGCGTGTCAAATGCGGGTTGGCGGCGGCTGGCGCTTGGAAAGATCAGTTTTCTGTCGCCGCGAGGAAGAGGACCGAGTCATGGGATATGCGGAGAAGTACAAGTCATTGCTCGAAGCCATTGCGGCGGAGGCAGACACGATCGCGGTGAAATATTTCCGCACGGCGGAGATGCGCATTGAACGCAAGCAAGATGGCTCGGCCGTAACGCAGGCGGACAAGGAAGTGGAAGCGATGGCGCGTGCGAAAGTTGCGTCAAGCGGCCTGCCGCTGGATGTGCTGGGTGAAGAGATGGGCGGAGACAGCGCGAAGGGGCCGGCACAAAACGGGCGCGCACGGATGATTGTTGATCCCATCGATGGCACGGAGGAATTTTCGCGCGGCATTCCCACGTTCGGCACGCTGATGGGCATTGAAGAGAATGGCGAAATTGTAGCAGGGTTTGTGTCCGCGCCGGAGCTCGGCCGTGGCACGCGCTGGTGGGCGTATCGCGGCGAAGGCGCGTACCGCGACGGCCACCGCATTCATGTGTCAAAGGTGGCGAGGCTGGCGGACGCGATGGTGTTCACCACGGGCACGGGGCCTAGCAAGGATACGGAAGTGCGCGCGAAGATTCGCCGCTTCGCGGACGCGGCGCGCAACAGCCGTTCGCTCGGCGGCTTCTGGCAGCACATGCTGGTAGCGGAAGGCGCGGTGGATGCGGCACTGGACTGGGTCTCCAAGCCGTGGGACCTGGCGCCGCTCGGCATCATTGTGGAGGAGGCGGGCGGAAGAGCAACGACCGTGGACGGCGAGCGCAGCATCTACAAAGGAAGATTCCTCAGCACCAACGGCCTGCTGCACGAAGAAGTGCTCAAGCTTTTCAAGTGAGGTGAGCCATGATTCAAGTGAAACGCGTCTATGAGAAGCCCTCGAAGGACGATGGCTTTCGCGTGCTGGTGGATCGCTTGTGGCCGCGCGGCTTGACGAAGGAGCGCGTGAAAGCCGATTTGTGGATGAAAGAGATTGCTCCCAGCGATGCGCTGCGGAAATGGTTTGGGCACGACCCGGAAAAATGGGGAGAGTTCGTGAAGCGTTATCACGGCGAACTGGCGAAGAAAAAAGATCTGTTGGCGGAACTGAAAAGGCTCGAACGGGAGCACGGCAAACTGACGCTGCTTTACGGGCGCAACGATGAAAAGCAGAATCAGGCCGTGCTGATCGCGGCGGCGCTGAAAGGGCGCAAGTGAAGCAGGAAGCGGCGTTGCGCGATATAGCGGAGGAAGTGTGCGCTTGCCGGAAATGTCCGCGACTGGTGAAGTATCGCGAAAAAGTGGCACGTGAAAAACGCCGTGCATTTCGCCAGTGGGAATACTGGGGACGCGGCGTGCCGGGCTTTGGCGATCCCAACGCGCGCTTGTTTATTTTGGGGCTGGCGCCGGCGGCGCATGGAGCGAATCGCACGGGGCGTGTGTTTACTGGCGACCGCTCCGGCGATTTTTTGTACAAGGCCTTGCACAAAGCAGGTTACGCGAATCAGCCAACTTCGCTGAATCGTGACGATGGCTTGCGACTGCATGACGTGTACATCGCGGCGGCTGTGCGTTGCGCGCCCCCGGCGAACAAACCGCTGCCTCGCGAGATCCTCAATTGCCGTGGTTATTTGCGGCGCGAGTTGGAAATCTTGCGGCCCGCAGCGGTGCTGGCGCTGGGCAAAATCGCCTGGGATGCGTATCTGGAAATCCTGAAGCAGGATGGAACAATCAGTTCACGCGCGGCTCACAAATTTGCGCACGGCGCGGAATTAGAAATTGCCCCGGGTATGCCGCGCCTGTTCGGCGCGTATCATCCCAGCCAGCAGAATACGCAGACAGGCCGCGTAACCGAAGCGATGTACGCGGAAGTGCTGCAGCGCATCCGGAAATTCCTGACAAAGGCGGCGAGCGCGACAGGCTAGCGGAAAAGGCCGCGAGCTGTTCAAGCCTGCGCGCGCTGCGGTTTGGGTTGCAATTCGGCGGTAGCAGGTTGTGGTTGAGGCCAGTATTTGATGGCCAGGCGCCAGAGCAGCAGTACGGCGAGGATAGCAGCGTACGCCAGCGGACGAATCACCGCGGATTTCACCAGCCAGTAGTAGTGAATCACGCCGCAGATGGCGCTGATATAGATGGCGCGATGCAGCATCTGCCAGCGGCGGCCACCCAGGCGGCGAATCCAGCCCGTGGTGGAAGTGATAGCCAGCGGAATCAGCAGCAGAAACGCGGTGAAACCGACGGTGATGAAACGGCGCTTCGCGACATCCTTCCACATTTCCGCGACATCGAAAAACTTGTCCAGCCAGATATACGTGGTGAAATGCAGGCAGGCGTAGAAAAAGGCAAACAGGCCAAGCATGCGGCGGAAGCGAATCAGATCGGGCAAGCGCAAGATTTTGCGAAACGGCGTGATCACCAGCGTTATCAAAAGAAACCGCAGTGTCCAATCGCCCGTGGCATGAGTGATGAACTCGATGGGATTCGCGGATAAGTCGTTGTGCAAGGCGCGCCAGCCCAGTGAGCCGAGCGGCGCGAGGCACAGAAGGAAAACAACAGCTTTGGTCCATTTGCTGGTGAGGATCGCGCGCATGGTCTAGGTCGTGGCTCAGTAATTCTTGCGCAGGTCCATGCCGTTGTACAAGCTGGCGACTTGATCGCCGTAGCCATTGAACATGAGGGTGTCGCGCTTAAGAAAGTCGCCCAGTCGGCGTTCCTTGGCTTGGCTCCAGCGCGGGTGGTCCACCTTGGGATTCACGTTGGCGTAGAAGCCGTACTCATTCGAGGCCATGCGGTTCCACGTCGTGGGCGGCTCGCTCTTCACAAAGCGAATTTTCACCAATGATTTGGCGCTCTTGAAACCGTACTTCCACGGAAGAACCATTCGCACGGGCGCGCCATCCTGATTGGGCAGCGATTCGCCGTACATGCCGACGCACAACAGCGCGAGTGGATTCATTGCTTCATCGAGCCGCAAGCCTTCAACGTACGGAAAATCGATGCCCGCGTAACGGCCCCAGGGCATTTGCTTGGAATCCCAGTAGCTTTCAAACGCAACGTATTTTGCCTTGGGCGTGGGTTCAACGGTGTTGGCCAGCGCGCTAAAGGAAAAACCGATCCACGGCACGACGATGGACCACGCTTCCACGCAGCGATGGCGGTAGATGCGCTCTTCAAGCGGCGCAAGCTTGATGATTTCGTCCAGGGAGAACTTGCGCGGTTTATTCACTTCACCTTCGACGGAAACGGTCCAGGGCGACGTCTGGAATTTTCCGGCGTTTTTCGAGGGATCGGATTTGTCGGTGCCGAATTCGTAGAAATTGTTGTAGTGGGAGACATCGTTATACGAATTTTGCCGTTCCGTGGTGCTGAATGGACTTTTGACGAGGTTGTCGAATTTCGCGGCGGCGAACGCTTTCGCGCCGGGGGATGCCAGATCCCACAGACGCGTTCCGGCCAGCGCGGCGGCTCCGGCGATGCCCATGCCGCGGAGGAATTTGCGCCGATCGAGATAGAGCGATTTCGGGGTGACATCGGCATACGTCAAATCTGGTGCCTTGCGGATTAACATAACGGCGCGATTCCTCCAAGCAGGTGATTCCGGCCAGCGGCGGCAGTAAACATGGTACGACGAGCTCCTTCTAATTGGATGCAGAAAGGCCGCTATTTTGGCCGGGACGTGTGAACTGAGGTGCCAGCGAGTTCGGCTACCTGCAATGTGAGGCGAGAAACGGGAATAGGTTACGAGCAATCTGTAGCAGGCGGCCCGCAACGCGGCTGTAAGTCTTTGCGGACAGTTGTGCAGGTTACGGCAGGCAGGCGGATGCAGGACGGCGATTGGTTCATGCACGTATCTTATTGTAAATAAATAAGTTAGGAATGCAGCAGGTTTGCCGAGCGTGGCACTGCGCCTGCACTTGGGAGAGTGCCCGCCGCAGGAGGGGGAGTCTGTTATGAAGCGACAACTGAGGAACTGTCTGGTACTGGGAGCGATGGCTGGAGGACTGTGCATGCCCGGGTTCGCACAGACGCAGGAGACGCGCGAGGCTGCGCCACAGGAGGCTCCAGCGACGACCTACGCGACGGAAACGCGAGTAGCCGATGGAGAGCGGCACGGATTGCCGATCGAAGTGTACGCCGTCGTGCCGGGAACACGATTCCTGGTGAAGCTGGAAGAGAAGATGAACACGAAGGATGCGCGACGCAACCAGGAGTTTCGCGTGCGCACGCTGGAGCCGCTCGAGGCAGGGCAGGGAATCTACTTGCCGTCGGGAGCGTTGATCACCGGGCACGTCAGCCGCGTCGAGCCGGCGGGGCTGACGGGACGCGCGAAGATCTGGCTGACGTTTGACGAGATCCAGACGAAGTTTGGCAAGCTGCCCATCGTGGCGGATGTGGTGGGCGTGCCGGGGGATCACAGCATCAAGCCGGGAACGGCACCAGAGGGCGTGATCGAGGCAAGCGGCGGCAGTTCACAGAAAGATACGGCACAAGCGGCGGCTGCGGGGGCGGCCATGGGCGCGATGAAGGGCGTGAAGGACAAGAACACGAAGGAGGGAGCCGAAGCGGCGGCCCTGGGCGCCCTGGAGGCATACCTGGCGGAAGCGGGGCGCGGGCAGGAGCTAGATCTGCCGAAGGGGTCGAAGGTGGAGTTGGAGTTGGGACGGGCGTTGTACTTGGTCAAGGAATGACAGAGCTCCGGAGTTCGGAAGTGTAAGTGTGAAAGAGTGTAAGGGTATAAGAGTGAAAACGCCGGAGGCCGTTCAGGGCGATTTGGCGGTGCTGACCCTCCCCCCTGTTTTTTGTAAGTGCTGATTCTAAAGGTGGATAAAGTTGTTTGTTTTCATACAGATTTGGAAGTGTTGATTGTGGAGGGGTTA
>CAYOOS010000307.1:0-5667 GCA_964405585.1 uncultured Acidobacteriaceae bacterium
ACCCAAGACGAATACCGCTTCGACTTGCTTCTTTTTGAGCAGTGCTAATCCCTCGACAATAAGTTTGGAGCCAATTTCCTGACGTTGGCGCGCAGGACTTACAGCCACTGGAGCAAGCGCAACCGCGTTAACGTTTCTTCCGTCAATCTCGACGGCAAGGGAACTAAACAGCAAATGCCCGATTAGCTCATTTCCGTCCAGAGCGACGATCGATGCCACGATCAGGTGCGCGGCACGCAACTTGTCGATTAGCTGCGCTTCGTAGTCGCCTCCGAACGCTTTTTGGTTGAGGGCCCCTATGGCGAGAAGGTCTCTTTCCGTTTCTTCGCGGATTATCATAGATCCTACTGCCATTCGGAAGGCCTTCAAATCAAGACACTACCAGAATCCAGTGTACTTTGTGATGATGCGTACTCATATATTCGATTGTGGGTTTCGTGCTCAGGGAGAACGACGATGCAAAGCATTCGCGTAAAGACAGACCGGCGCACGCAGATGGTAGACATTACCACTGAGGTCCAGAAAGTGGTGACAGGGTTGGGCATCCGCGTGGGCACGTGCTTCCTCTATGTGCCACACACAACCGCCGCGATTCTGATCAACGAGCATGCCGACCCGGACGTCGCCACCGACGCCGAGGGCGCTCTGGATCGCCTGGTGCCTCTTGCCGGGCCGTATCGCCATAACGAAGGCAATTCCGATTCGCACGTAAAGACCATGCTCGTCGGCGTAAGCCAGTTCGTCTTTGTCCAGGAAGGTAAGCTGGCGTTGGGCCGTTGGCAGGGCATCTTTCTGTCCGAGTTTGACGGCCCGCGCGAACGCCACGTCTACGTCAAGGTGCTCCCCGACCGCGTCTAGGGCCGGCCCCACAAAATTATCTTCGGCCCCGAGAGATGTCCGCGTAGCGGTGTGCTAAAGTTTGGAGCGATGCGAAATCTCGGCATATACATCCAGGTGCCGTTTTGTCAGACGAAATGCACCTACTGCAATTTTCACACGGGCGTAGTGTCGGCCGGCCGTTTTGCTCCCTACGCAGAAGCAGTTTGCCTGGAGATCCGTGAGCACCAGGCGTTATTGCGCGCTGGCGGAGTGAAGTGGAGCGCAGAAAATCAGGTGGCGAACTCCGTCTACATCGGCGGCGGCACGCCCAGCCTTTTGGAGCCCACGCTTCTCGCGGACATGTTGAACGCTCTCCGCGATTCCTTCCACTGCGCCTGGGAAGAAGTCACTCTCGAAGCCGACCCCGAAACCATCGAAGCCGAAAAAGCCGCGCAATGGGCCGCTGCAGGAATCAACCGCATCAGCCTGGGTACGCAATCGTTCGCGGACCAAGAACTGAAGGCCGCCGGGCGAATGCATCGTCGCGAAGACATCTACCACGCCGTATCCGTTCTCCACGCCGCCGGGATTCGCAATATCAGTTTCGATCTGATTGCGGGCCTGCCGAAACAGTCGCGCGAAAGCTGGCTCGCCTCGCTCCACGATCTCGTTGAACTATCTCCCGCGCACGTTTCCGTCTATATGATGGAAATTGATGAAGGCAGCCGGCTGGGGTTGGAAGTTTTGCAAGGCGGCACGCGCTACAGCGCCCGCGATTTGCCCAGCGAAGAGCAGATGGCGGAATTCTACGAAAACGCGCAAGCCATTCTGAAAGCCGCGGGCTATCGGCAGTACGAAATCTCCAACTGGGCCAAGCCGGGCTTTGCTTCACTGCACAATCTGAAATACTGGAAACGCGAGCCCTACCTGGGATTCGGCGCGGGCGCGCATTCGTTTTCCGGCACGCAGCGTTGGGCGAATGCACACGACGCAGCGTCCTACGTCGCCGCGATCAGCGCTGGCCGCAGCGCCATTGAAAACGTAGAGCGCGTCAGCCGCGAGCAGGCGTTCGAGGAAGAACTGTTCCTCGGCTTGCGCCAGCTTGGAGGCATCGATTTGCACCGCATCCAGCGCGAATACAGCGTCAATCTGGAAGAAAAGATCGGGCGGCTGGCTTCCGCGGGCATGATCGAACGCGAAGGAGAACTGGTGCGTCTGGCAGCGGGAAAACTGAGCATCTCAAACGAAGTAATCGTGGAATTGCTGCGCTAGGCGCGTGGATATGTTGCAAGGAATTGTAGGGACCGCCTTCTGCTAGCCCGTCGCAGGAGGGAGGCGATCCGCAACCGATCGATAGTACGCCGCAGAACAAGGAGCAGAGAATGAGCTATACCGTGGCAAAAGGCAATCAGATGGTAGACCCGGATCACGTCTCGCCCATCGATGGCATCGTTGATCTGCGCAGCGACACGGTGACGCGCCCCAGCGACGAAATGCGCCGCGCCATGGCCGCAGCCGAAGTCGGCGACGACGTTTACGGCGAGGATCCCACCGTTAATCGCCTGCAATCCCGCGCCGCCGAAATCTTCGGCAAGGAAGCGGCTCTATTCGTGCCCACGGGCTGCATGGGCAACCTGATTTGCATCCGGAGCTGGACGCACCATGGCAGCGAAGTGATCTGCGAAGAGCGCGCTCACGTCAACCTCTACGAACTCGCTTCCATGTCCGCCATCGCGGGCTGCATGCCGCGCACCACTCGCGGCGGCGACGATGGCATCCTCACCTGGAAGCAGATTGAGGCCGTCATCCGTCCAAAGATCTATTACGACTCGCAGACCGCGTTGGTTTGCCTGGAGAACACCAGCAACATGGCCGGCGGCACGGTTTATCCCACGGAGCGCGTGAACGACATTTGCGATCACGCGCACGCGGTGGGTTTGAAGGTGCATATGGACGGCGCGCGCATCTTCAACGCCGCCGTGGCGCTCGGCGAAAATGTTGCGCGCATGACCGCAAAGGTAGACTCCGTGATGTTCTGCCTCTCGAAAGGGCTGGGCGCGCCGGTGGGCTCGATGGTGCTGGGCTCAAGGGAATTCATCGAACGGGCACGCATCTATCGCAAAATGTTCGGCGGCGGCATGCGGCAAGTGGGTGTGCTGGCCGCGGCGGGCCTGGTCGCGCTGGAAAAATCACCCTCGCGCCTGCACGAGGATCACGACAACGCCAAGCATCTGGCGCAAGGCATCGCGGCCATTCCGGGCTTGCGAATCGATCCGGCAAGCGTAAAGACCAACATCGTGATCTTCGATTGCACGGCCACCGGCATGAACGCGGTGGAATTCTGCGACGCGCTGCACCCCACGGGCGTATGGGCCCAGGATACCGCGTCGTATTCCGTGCGCATGGTAACGCACTGGAACGTGGATCGCGCCGGGATTGACAAAGCCATCGTGGAATTGCGCGCGCTTGCCGGAAAGAAAGTGGCCCGCAGCGCCTAATCAAGTTTCGCCACCAACGCTCGGGTGGCACACAATACAAGGAGACACCACATGAGATTTGCAGGGACACGCATGGCTCTGGGACTGTTGTGTTTTGTGTTGTTGAGTGCAACGAGCGCGAGAATAGCCAACGGGCAAGCGGCAAAGCCCGCGCCAACACCCGAGGAAGCAAAGAAGTTTATCGAGAGCGCCGAGCAGCAGTTGTTCGATCTAGGCCTCAAGGCCTCGCGCGCCGCCTGGGTCCAGGAAAATTTCATTACCGACGACACAGAGCAAATTGCGGCGGATGCGAACGAGGCCCTGAACACCGCCAGCGCAAAGTACGCGAAAGAGGCGCACCGCTTTGATAAGGTCACTCTTCCTCCTGAATTAGCGCGCAAACGTCTGCTGCTCGAATTGGCCACGGACTTTCCCGCGCCCGATGATCCCAAGGCGCAGAAGGAACTCGCGCAGGTCATGGCTTCGCTTGACGGCGATTATGGAAAAGGGAAGTGGTGCCCGGATGGCGACAAAAAGCCCTGCCTGGACGTGACCGCTGTCGGCAAACTAATGGCCACCAGTCACAATCCCGATGAACTGAAGCGCGCGTGGATTGGCTGGCACGCTGTCGGCGCTCCCATGCGAGATCGCTACGCCCGCATGGTGGAATTGGGCAATCAAGGCTCGCGGGAATTGGGCTACGCCGACGCGGGCGCGCTGTGGCGTTCCAATTACGATATGCCGCCGGACGCCTTCACCAAGGACCTGGACCGCCTGTGGGATCAGTTGCGGCCGCTCTATTTGTCGCTGCACGCCTACGTTCGCGGCCAATTGGCCAAGAAATACGGCAAGGACGTTGTCCCGCCAAACGGCCCGATCCCCGCACATCTTCTGGGCAACATCTGGGCACAGGAGTGGAACAATGTCTACGACCTGATGGATTCGCCGAAGCCCGCGCAGACGTATGACCTGACGAAAATACTGCAAGATCGCAAGACCGACCCCAAGGGCATGGCCAAGTACGCCGAGAATTTCTTCATCTCGCTAGGCTTTCCGCCGCTGCCGCCAACGTTTTGGGAGCGCTCTCTCTTCACTAAGCCCGCCGACCGCGACGTGGTCTGCCACGCCAGCGCCTGGGATGTGGATTCCAAGGACGACCTGCGCATCAAAATGTGCATCCAGATCACCGAGGAAGATTTCCGCACGATTCATCACGAAGAAGGCCACAATTTCTACCAGCGCGCCTACAACACGCAACCGCCGCTCTTTCAGAACAGCGCCAACGATGGTTTCCACGAAGCCGTTGGCGACACCATCGCGCTTTCCGTCACGCCTGAATATTTGAAGAAGATTGGGCTGATTGATACCGTTCCGCCTGCCTCCGGCGATACCGACTATTTGCTTCAGCAGGCCCTCGAAAAAGTGGCGTTCCTCCCCTTCGGTCTGGTGATTGATAAATGGCGCTGGGAAGTTTTCTCCGGCCAGGTGAAGCCCGCGCAGTACAACAAAGCGTGGTGGGACCTGCGCGAGAAATATCAAGGTGTGGCGCCGCCCGTCGCACGCAGTGAAGCGAACTTCGATCCCGGCGCGAAATATCACGTTCCCGCGAATGTGCCCTACATGCGCTATTTCCTCGCGCGCATTTACCAGTTCCAGTTTCAGCGCGCCCTCTGCAAAGAAGCCGGCGTTGACGGCCCGCTCCACCGCTGCTCCATCTACGGCAACAAACAGGCTGGCGCAAAGTTGAACGCCATGCTTTCCATGGGCGCCAGCAAACCGTGGCCCGATGCCCTGGAAGTCCTAACCGGCCAGCGTGAAGCGGACGCCACCGCCCTAGCCGATTATTTCGCCCCGCTCAAAGCGTGGCTCGACGAACAAAATAAAAAGAACGGTTACCCCGTAGGCTGGTAGTCCGTCCCTTCCTTGCCTTGTAGAGTACGCAAGCTACTTGGCGAAATCCGCGGGCTCGTACTCTGGCCGGATTTCAATATAGGAGTCAACCGGCATCGGATTCGGGCAGCGCTTGAGCCATTCGACGGCTTCGTCTATGGATTTGACTTCCCAAAGCCAGTAGCCGGAGATCTGCTCCTCCGTCGGGGCAAACGGCCCATTGACGACGCTGCGCTGGGCTCCTGAAAAGCGTACGCGCTTGCCCTGTGACGTTGGCTTCAAGCCGCCGCCACCTTTCATAATTCCAGCCTGTATCAATTCCTGGTTGTACTTGCCCATTGCGGCAAGCAACTCCGCGCTTGGCATGACGCCCTTTTCACTGTCTTTGCTCGCTCTAACGATCACCATGCATTTCATTTCCGTCCGTCCTTCCGATGAATGCTCCGTGGTTGATTGAACAGCACGTTTTGATCGAGGTCGC
>CAYOOS010000308.1:0-5659 GCA_964405585.1 uncultured Acidobacteriaceae bacterium
ACTTGGGCGCCATCCACATGTGGAGCGACCTTTCCTGTCACATGCTTGTTTTCCGAGTTTTGATGCAGATTTGTTGAAACATTCCGAGTGGGGCTTCGTCTTCTCGTTGTGGGAATTTGTCAAAGCGGATCAAGAAAAGGAGGAATATTCAATGAAGCGAGCTTCGTTTGTACTAGTTGCGGTCACTCTGCTTGGTGCGGTGGGAATGGGTTTTACCAGCCGGGCCCAAACGCAGAACCAACCCCCGAGTCCTGCGCGATCTCGATCCGATGAGATGTTGGAGAGGTGGAACGACATCGGGAACAAACTCGTCGCCATGGCGCGTGATTTCCCCGAAGACAAATACGATTTTAAAGTGCAAAAAGACGAGCGCACCTTTGCCCAGAATCTTCTGCACGCCGCCGCACTGGATTTCGTGCTGATACGCAGGGTTTCGGGAACAAACGTAGGGCCGGACTTCGGGGAGGGCGACAATCCTTCGCGTGACGTTTTCAAGAGCAAGGCGGATGTGGTGAAGTTCGTGCAAGAAGCCGTTGCGGACGGAGCGCAAGTGATTCAACAGCAGGGCGACGCGGGGTTGGATAAAACATCGAAATTCTTCGGTAACCGGATGGCGCACAACTCCAACATCTGGACATTCGCCATCGAGCACAGCGGCGAGCACTATGGCCAGCTTGTGGTTTACTATCGCGCGAACAACCTGGTGCCACCGGACTCGCGGCGGTAACGCGATAGAAGGTCATTGAAAGTTCGAGGCTGCAATTGCTGAACTCCGTGTGGTTGGCAACTTGGGCGTGATGGCAGAAGTCGGGCCGGGTTGCGGCAAGCGCCGTTACCGTCCATGTCGGTACTGGGACGGAATTACCCAATTTGGCGCTTACCAGTGAGCCTCAATCCTCGCCCCGTCGTTTGTAATGAATGCCACTGAGCGTGGTCCTTTCGTCAGATTGTGTCCAGCCGACCCCTCGAAAAAGCACGGCGGGTTTACATCCCCCATTTCAATCAAAGGTAGTCGTGACGCAACCCAAGTACCACAGCTAAAAACATGGCCAGTTCCACCGTCAGCGAAAACGAGGTCGTATGTCACGGGCTTTTTGGAATCAGCGCGGGTGAAGAATATGACATTCCCGTTGTGGGCTTCATGGAGCCAGCCCTTTGTTTGCTTGCCATCGACGGTGATGACGGCATAAGGGATTTTGAAGAACCAAATTGTGTATCTCTTTGCGGTTGAGTAAACCATTGCGATTGCAACTAAGATGAGCAGGGTGCCCGAGATTGCCGCTATAGTCTTCACCGATTTCGTCATCTGCAATGGCTCTTCGCTATTCTACGCAGCCCGATTCATAAGTCGAAGCCGAAGTTGGATGGTCCACACCGAGGAGTTAGACACCCCATAATGGCAGCGTGGCAGTCAGGTCCTGGGGAACGCGGAAAGCGGAGAAGTGGGTCCAGGCACGCTGATCGAGCGTGAGGGAACTTTCCGCGATTCATTGCGTACTTACTAACCAGGAGAGACGAGGTGAACAACTTAGCGCAGCCGCGTGGGGAATCCGGCTATTCGGATACTACAGTTCAGCAACGAAAGGAAATTTTGTTTTACGCCCTGGCCGTCATCTTTTTGACGACGCTGATCGTAGCTTGCTTCCCTCTTCTGCATATAACAAATAACTGGGCGGAAAACGCGCTGATGTTTATCCCCGGACTGATGGCGGTAATCATTCGGATTCACTACCGTGCGGGATTCCGGTCAGTCGGGTGGGGCAAGGGTCCTCTGACTTATTGGGTGTGGGCAATTCTTCTGCCGGTTATCGCGCTTTTGATGTCCTTGCCGATCGCGATCCGGCTTGGGTATGCCGCCTTGGCGCCAATATCGACGGCAGCTGGCCGTCTTGCTACCCACCCAATCAAGATCGTTGAGAACGTACTGATCTACACAGTGATTTCAATTCCTTTCGCTTTCGCGGAAGAGTTCGGGTGGCGGGGCTATGCGCAGGGAAAACTGGTACGCGCTTTTGGGCTGGTAAACGGTCTACTGCTGCTCGGAATCATTTGGGGTTTGTGGCACACGCCCATTTATTACTTCATGAATGAATTTCCGAAACATCCGATCCTGGGGCCGTTTGTAATGACGCCGATCGACAACATCCTTGCGGTGATTCCTATGGGATGGCTGTACATCAGGTCCCGGAATATTTGGGTACCGACGTTGGCGCACGCTTTCGCAGACGTGCTGTGGGGTTTTTCGGGGCTGATGTTCCCAGCGAGCCAGGAGGTGCGGAGTTGGGCCCTACTGCAAGCATCACAGCTGATTGTGTCGATCGTGTTGCTGATCAATTTGACGTCAAGACCAGGACAGGAATTAGAGACATCTGCCGCACCGGTTCCAGCAACTCACTGATATGGCAAAGAGGTGCGTAGCGGGGCCAGCCAAATTCTGATTCACGCGGAAAACGAAAGAGTGGAGGCTAGTATCCAGGTTAACGGCGACTCGACTCCGCAGAATCGGCGTGCTGGAGCGTCGCTCGTTTGTGGAACACGTGGACAATGATTAGGGCATGGATGCCGATAGCTACCACCGCTCCCGTCGCGTGCATCCAGAGCGTACCGCCGCCGGAGCGCTGAATGGCAATAAGAGAGTAGGCCCCCAAAGGAAGAAACATCCCGATAGCGGTAACCAGTCCAGGGTTATACGCACGGAAAACTAGCGCATGAACGAGATGCACAGTACCGTTCACGATCAAAAGATACGCGGCAATTAATCCGAAGCCGATATGGACAGTTGCCGCGAGCCATATCGAAACTCCAATCACACCCCAGACCCCGGGAACGTTAATAATAAATACGGCCAGAGGCGACAAGACCTCCCGGTCTTTGGCCTGGAGCTTGTTCACAAACAATCGGAACTGGTCGTTGTCATGCTCTTCGTATTGGTGAAGCATGTAAACGGGGAGGGAGAAGAACGTTGCGGCAAGAGCCGAGGGCCAATCGCGCACAATGACAGGCGCAAGCAGCAACAAGAGCAAGCCTGCGAGAAAACCGCCGTAAACCCAGTTTGTGATCAAGCGGTTCAGCATTCTGCCTTCGTGCGAAGCGAATGAAGATGGACTTGCTTGGTTCTGGCGGAAGTATACCAAGGGAATTACAAGTCCCGGTAGACGCGGTAACCAGCCATGCGGGTATTGGCCTACTTCATCGCTGAATAATCCGTCGGACGCATGTAGACTTCGTCCACCCTGTAGTCGTCGCCCACCTTTTCTATGAGGGAAGCGGCTTGTGTTCTGTACACAGGAAACGCCGGGTCGGCATGAAGCGCCGCCCAATTCTTTTTTGCTTCGTCGCGGCTGGGATGCGCGACGAGGTAGATGAATGTGTTGGCCCAAGCGGGATCATCGTTGGGTACCCAGTAGCCGATGACATTTAGATCGTGCTTGGCTTGTAGCTTTGCTACGTCACGAAAGATCGCCTCGAGATCCGGCACCTTTCCCGGCACAGTGTGATAAACCATAAGCTCGAAGACGCGATTGCTATCGGCGTTCACTTGGCTCATATGCGTCAGGTGGGCAGTGAAGAGCGAGCCGGCGGCGAAGGAGACCAGTGCGGTGCCGAAAACAATCCCTGCTTTGAATATCCAACGGTGGAACATGGCCGGGGCTGGTCTGTGGTTCGAGTTCATGGGTTCATTGTCCTCTCGGTTGGGCTGATCGTATAAATGAATGATCGCATGCACAAGCCGGATTAACGGCGAAACCGACGGAGTGTGCACGAGGCTGCGCATCGCCGGTTGGCCGACTTAGCAGGATTTAGCCTGGTGGTCCGACGATAGCTTCAGAGTAGCGGACAATACATCCGGAGTCAGAAGAATCGGGGTAGAGCAGCTGCGCCGCGCATCGACATCCATCTGTCTGTACTGTTCACGCTATTGGAGTAAATGGCGACGAAAAGTCAGCTTCAGCGGAAGTTGCTGATCAGGACGATGTCGCTGGAAGAGCTACCGCGAGCCACAACAAGTTGTTTGCCGTCAGTTGACCAGTCGAACGAGTAGATGCGGTCAGAAGAGAAAGTGGTCAGTTGTTTCGGCTTTCCACCTGCGAGCGGCTGGAGCCAGAGATTGCTGGCACCGTCGCGAGAATCGAGGAAAATCAGACCCTTCGAGTCCTGAGTCCAGGAGAGAGGAAAGCCGGTCATGGAGAGAACAGGAAGCTCAAATTGTCTGATAGAAGGGCCACCAGCCAAGGGAAGAACGTCCACGTACATGGTTGGAGGGCGATCAACCTTCGATACAGCCAGAAGCTTCCCGTCGGGAGAAACCGAAGGCTGGAAGGCAGCGGTCGGGATCAACTGAATCGGTTCGCCGCCCGATAGTGGTATCTTGAATATGCCTTGGCGCATCCAGGTCTGGTAGATGATGCTCTTACCGTCGGGAGTTATTTTCGGGGAAAGTTCAAAGCCATCGCGCGTAACCTGAACGGGATTCCCACCGTCAATATCCATCTTCCAAATCAACTCAGTGCCCGATCGTGTACTGATGAAAACGATGGTGCGGCCATCACGGGAGACGGAGGGATTGTAATTGCTGCCCTCGCCATGCGTAAGTTGCCGGATGTCCGATCCATCAGCGCGGGTGATCCAGAGATCCGAGTTCCCGCTTCGGTCCGAGGCGAAGACAATGCGGCCGTCGGGAGTCCAAGCCAAACCATCGAAGCCATCGTAATCCTTGTCATTTGAGGTGATGCGGCGGGCAAGTTCGGCCTTCCCCTCCGGCGCCAGCCAGAGATTCGAAGTCGTCTCACCCTTGGTGGCGATGATCGTCCTGGAGTCGGCTGACAGGCTCACGTCCCGGTATGAGTTTGGATCGTTCGTAATGCGGCGGGCCTCCCCAGCGGGAAAGGGGAGTAGCCAGAGTTGCTCGGAATTCGAACCCGGTTCCGAGGCGGTGAAGACTAAGCCGCTGTAATCGCTCAGCCATACAGGGTCCGCGATCCATTGAAAATTGCGAGTGGTCAGAACTTTTTCGGGTCCTCCGGTAAGGGGGACTTCGACGAGGGCTGATCGAGCTTGATCCGCCCTGGCGGCAAGGATGATGCTCTTGCCATCCGCCGACCAGGCCAGTCTCGACAACGGGAAATACATCTCTTGCATCTTGCGGGTGGAAATCAGGCGCTCGTCGGAGCCTTCCGCGTTGTTGGTGAACAGATCGACACGGTCCTTATCGCCCGTAACACGAACATAGGCGAAGCGACTGCCGTCCGGAGAGAAAGCCACCGGTGAGTCCACATCCGCTTTGATTGTTCTTGGAGCGCCGCCGAGAACCGGCACCTGATAGAGCGTTTTGTAGAGGAAACTTTTTTGCGGCGCAGAGATATAGAAAACATAGTTGCCATCGGGAGAGAAGCTGAGAGCGTGATAGACGACCTCGGCGGGCGGTACAATTTGAACTTCGCTGCGGCTGGCCAGTTGCAATGTCCAGAGAGACTGTAGCCCGTTCGCGGTAACGGCGTGAACGACATACTTACCGTCCGGAGAAATTACGGCGACGCGGGACTTGCCGTCGCTGGTGATGCGCGTCACCTTCATGGTTTCGAAACTTGAGCGTCCGGGTTGCGCGTGGCCTGCGCCGAGACGGTAGAGCACGTAACCCAGACTCGCCAGCAGAGTACAG
>CAYOOS010000309.1:0-2544 GCA_964405585.1 uncultured Acidobacteriaceae bacterium
CGGGATGCAGTTTCTGCCTTCCCCATTGCTTCCGAACCCCTGCCACAACCGTTGCCAGGTGCGCGGTGTCCCGAATGGGGCGCGCCCTTACAATGTACCTGGCGATTCTTCTGGAATCGCGCTCTTCCGCCTCGCGGTAGAGCAGGTCGGCCAGTTCCTTCTCCGGCCAGCGATTCACAATCTCTTCAGCGGTCAACGCGTCATCTTCCAGTTCGCCGCTGCTCATGCGCATATCCAAAGGCCCGGCTTCGCGGAACGAAAAACCGCGTTCCGGGCGATCAAGCTGCATGCTCGAAACCCCCAAGTCGGCCAAGACCCCGTCCACCTTCGCTATCCCCAACCCTTGTACGGCCTCCGCAATCCTCGAGAAGGCGGTGTGCACGAAGGTCACCCGGCTCGCAAACTCTTTCATTCGCTCCCGCGCGATCGCCAGCGCCTGTGCGTCCCGGTCCAGGCTGATCAAGCGGCCGGACGACAAGCGGGCGGCGATGGCTGCCGAATGCCCGCCGGCTCCCAATGTGGCGTCCACGTATATTCCGTCTGGCTTGATTTGCAGCCATTCCAACACCTCTTGCAACATCACCGGCGTGTGTGGTGCGCCCAATTCTCATTCCGCCCTATCGCCGCCCCAACTACGCCCACTTCTCGCCCAGATCCGACCGACTACTGAAAGCTGACGACTTGAATATCTCTAAATCCCCAAGTCGCCCAAAATCTTGTCGTCTTCCGCGGTGTACGGCTCGTTCTTCATCTGATCCAGCACCCTGGTGTGATTCATCACTTCCAGGTAATCCAGCTTCCCAAAAACATCCACGTCGCCCTTGGTCTGGGCCGCATCTCTCAGAACTGCAGGTAGTAGGACCCGCCCCTGCCCGTCCAACTCCACGACCTGGCCGAAATAGCTCGTCCGCAACAGAAACTTGTTCTTCGCCGGGTTGGTGCTGGGCGCCTTGGCCAGTTTGTCCTCGATGTCGTTCCAAACCTTCATGGGGTAAATGCGCGCCGATTCGCCCGTGGTGCTGGTGATATAAAACTGCTTGCCGTATTCCGTTATTTCCTCTAAAAAGGACGCGGGGATCTTCAGACGACCCTTCTCGTCGACCTTCGTCGGAGAGTTTCCCCTTAGTTTCATGAGTCCCGTCTCGTTGGAGGAGCAGTTTGTACAAATTGACCACTGGCCCCCGGAACGCCCTACTTCGATCTACTTAATACCACTTTGCCCCACTTTTCTCCACAGCATAGGCTGTTTTTGGGGCAAGTCAAGCGAAATTCGCACAACGTGTGAATAATTTGTGGAATTTAATGGAGCGGGAAATCTGATTTTCCTCTACCACATCTTGTAGGTCTGGGTGATCCTCCTTCCCCACGGCTAGTGGTGCCCTTTCTCTGCCTTGAGAACGCCTCTCCCACTCCTACCTAGCCGTGCTATGTTGTTTTCGAGTATCCCGTTGGGACCTTTGCCAAGGTGCTTAGGCCCGGGGAGGACTGGTAATGACACCTGAATTGACGGCCACTCCGCGGCTCGCCCCCGGGGTTCGCCTGAACGAAAAGAACCAGCAGCCGCGCGCGCTTCTGGGCGCAGCACGGGAACTACGCCTGAGCGGGCCGAGCCTGGAGATTGTGGAATTGTGCGACGGCGAGCACACGGTGCAACAGATTGCGGAAGAGCTCCACGCGCTCTATGCCAAAGCGGAGCCGCAGCGCATTACCGACGATCTTCTGCGCTACTTGGGGCTGCTACACGAACAGCGCGCCATTGAGTTTTGATACACGGCCAGCGGGTAGATTACAGAGAATTCGGCAGGCCGTCTAGGCAAGCTGAAGCTAAGTCAAAGCCGGAGCCGGAGCGGGCTTATTCATCTTCATCACTACGCGGGTAAGAAAGACCACGCATCCGCTGAGCACCAGCAAACCAAAAAGAAGAATCGTATTGGGCGTGCCGATGTGCTTGGCAACGCCACCGGCGATCAGCGCGCCGATGGGCTGTACGCCCATAAACATAGTGGCGTAGACCGCCATCAAACGACTGCGCATGTGGTCCGGCACACGCTCCTGCAGGATGGTGTTCGTGGCGGCCATCTGTGTAGTGGCGGCAAAGCCCATGACAAACAGCACCACCGCGCACAACCAGAACACGCGAGCCTGCGAGAATACAATCAGTACCACGGCGCACGTTGTGCAGGTGGTTCCGATTACGCGAGCCAGCCCTTTGTACTGTGTGCGGGCGGCGAACTGCAAGGCACCCAGCAGCGCACCAACCCCTGCCGCGGTCATCAACAGACCTTGCGTTTCCACACCGCCATGCAGGATGTCGTGCGCATAGATCGGAAGGAAGACGGAATATTGCAAGCCAAACAAGCTGAGCAGGCTGAGAAGAAGCAGGGCGGACCGGATCGGCAAATCGGACATGGCAAAACGGAATCCCTGGATGAAACTGCGCATCGGCGATTCCTGGCTGCGCTTTTCCTCACCTCGTTTGATACGCATCATCAACAGGGCCACGATCACCGCGACAAAGCTCAGGCCGTTCAGGAAAAAGCACCA
>CAYOOS010000309.1:2644-5658 GCA_964405585.1 uncultured Acidobacteriaceae bacterium
TTGTAGCGGTCGCCCACGTGGCCGCCCATCCACGCGAGCAACAGCATGGGTGCCTGACTGGCAAAACCGAAGATGCCCAGAATCACCACAGAATGGGTCAGGCTATAGACAAGCCACTGCTGGGCCAGATTTTGCATCCACGTGCCAATCAGCGAAATCAATTGTCCGATGATGAAAAGTTGAAAGTTGCGATGCTTTAGAGCGCGGAACCGTGTGGGTAATGCGAGAATGGGACTCTCCCCTGCGTTAGATGCCAAGCACCGCTAGATGTCACGATGCCGCGAATGTTCGCCGGTTGTCAATGCGGGCAGGAGACATGCGGCGAACTTTGCGAGTGCAACTCACGATGTGGCATTGCCAGTGCCGGCGAAAAAACAGCTGAATACACTTACGACAGAGGCAACTCCTAATCGGCTTCAATCTCTACAGATTTAACGCATCCATTTTAGGATTTTCGTAAACATCATCCTCTCCGGGATAACGCAGTTCCTTCTCGAATCTTCCCGTTTCCTTAGCCAAGGCCCAAATCAAGCTCTCCCCGGCAGGCAGAATGTTCGGCTGGCGATCGTAGATGGGATCGGCGAACGCACGGTCCGCGTCAATCGGCTTCCATCCGCGCGTTATGAACATGGCGATCAGGTCGTCCAAAAACAAGGCATTGAGCGCGCTGTGATGGAGCACCACCGTGTGCCGAACGGGCCGTCCAAGAACTCGCAGACTTAGGGAATCGTAGAATTGCGAGCGCTCCCAGATGTGCTGAAGATAGAAATCACGGTAGCGCGCGAGATCGGCATTGGGATCTTTCTTAACACGCGCCTGTAGCCGGTCGTCAATGGCCCAGTCCGAAGCATCGATGGTCGCGCGGCCAATGCGATAGCCGTGTTGCCGCAGAAAAGCCCGCATTCCGTCACGTTTCTCCAGGGTGTCGCCTTCCTTGAAGAACGGACAGCGGAACAGGGGGACAAAGTGGGCGTAGCCGCGAATCAATGGCTCATTCCTAAGAGCATCAGACTCGAACTCGGCAAGAGAAACTTTCCTGGAACCGGCAGGCGCGTTGTCGATGCTTGAATTGAAATTGAAATGCGAGTAGGAATGGTTGGCAATTCCATGCCCAGCACGATCCCAAGCGGCGATTAGATTTCGTCCGGCCTCGCTATCCACGCGCTTGCCGCAGACAAACAGCACGCCTTTGAGATTGCGATTTGAAAGCGTTTTCAGGATGCGGTCATTTACTTCCCGCCAAGCCAGGTTCGCGTCGCCTTCGATCGTAGGATCATCGAATGTAAACGCAATCTCCGGGGCAGTATTGTTTGCCCACGCTGACGTCACACTCTTAAGTGATGCGAGGCCTGCGGTGAAACCAAGAAACTGTCTGCGGTCCATGTGTTGGTTCAACCCCCACCAAGTTGCGTGACTCGATTCCAGACTTCCATTCTACGCAACGGAGCGGAAGGAAGTGCGTCTATCGCAAAAAGAATTCTGTTCTTGAATTGAAAGCGTATCTGGAGTGTAGGGGATTATTCGCCAGGAGGTTCGGGGGCGCCGCCAACGTGGGTGTGGCTCAGGTCGTGCAGCATGGACCTCTCGTCGTCGCTCATGCCCCGGGTGAATTCCGGATCGTTTAACCGCTGATTGCGGGCCGATTCCGGCATGTTCTGCAACACGCCCAACTTCTGGCGCATCACCTGCTGGCGATCCCAGGGCATCTGTTTCCACTTCGGCAGCACATCGTTTTTGATGTGGTCGCGCTGCGCCGGGGTCATCTGCCGCCATGTTTCTTCCTTGGTTCTCTGATCGGCCCGCTGTTGCGGCGTCCAGCCGTCCCACTGCTTGAATTGCTGGCGGATCTTGTTCTGCTGCTCCGGCGAAAGATTTTGGAAGGCGCGGCTGTTCTGCAGTACGTTTTCGCGCTGCGCCGGCGAAAGGTCGCGCATGCGATCTACCCACGGACGCGTTGCGCCCACGCCCAATTGCTGCCTGGGAGTAAGGTTGGCTCGCGCTCCGTTGTTGAAATTCCCCTGAGGGCGGGCATTACTTTGCGGCGGCCGATTCGCGGGGCGATTCGGGTTCGCAGGCGCGCGATTGGAATTCGCCGGCGGACGGTTCGCGTTTGGATTCTGCGGATGCGCCGCCTGCGCCTTCGGCTTTGCCTGAGACTGGGGCGGACGGTCTGCATGCGGAGCGGCATTGCCCGCCGGGTGCGGCTTCTGCGCCCAGCCACTTCCCGGCATCGAGGCAATACTGATTGCCACAAGTGCCAGCAAACCGAGTTGGATTCTGTTGCGCATCTTTATTCTGGCGTTCGGCCTTCTTGCTTCTCCCTTTTACATCGGCTGCTGCTGTTGTTCCTGCTGCTGCGGTTGGGCATTATCCGAATCGTCGTCCGCTTTTCCGGGCAGGTCTTTCAGCGGCTCGAAATTCGAGAGCACATCGTGATCTTCGAGCACCGGCAGGTCTTGCAGCATCTGAGCATCGGCCTGTTGCATATCCATCGGTGGGAGTGCTGAATTGTTAGGCGCCCAATGGCCCATCCACAACGCCGCCAGCAACAGCATGGAAGCTGCAAAGGCCACACGGGGCGAAACTCTCAGCCAGGCCCACCAGCTTTCCTTCACGGGTTCGGCCGCAACAAGCGCGTGCACGCGCAAATCAAATTCAGGCGAAGGCTCGATCACCGGAAGTTCATCCAGCAGCCCGGACACGGCGCGAAATTCATTCACGCGGACAGAACACGGCGCGCACGAGGCCAGATGCTTTTCAACTTCCAGCTTTTCGCTTTCCTTGAGCCGCCCATCCAGATATTCCAGGATGCGGCTTTTCATTTTTCCACAGCTCATAACAGCCTTCTTTCCCTACCCTATTGCTTAGCCTGGTGCGCCACCAGCGGGGCTAGTTCCACTCGCAGCGCCTCATAAGCCCGGAACAGCAGCGATTTCAGCGCGCTCTCCGAGCAACTGAGAATCTTCGAAATCTCCGTATAATCCAGCTCCTGGTATTTGTGCAGCAGCACGGCA
>CAYOOS010000310.1:0-5657 GCA_964405585.1 uncultured Acidobacteriaceae bacterium
GCTCCTCTTAGAAGTAGCGATCGACGTAGGCCATGCTGCGAAGACTGACCTGCGTCATTAAATTGTTGCGAGCGTACGAAGTGCTAGTGCCTCTGTTCAGGTTGTAATTTGACCGCGCCGCCAGATAGACGTTGACCGAACGGATCTGCGATTCCGAATTGCCGGCGGGAACCGTGGCTTGGTTCGAAGGATTGGTGATGCCGTCCACGAAGTTATACGTGAACTGCAGGTTTTCCAGAGTCTCGCCGACGGGCGTGGGTTGATCGATGATGGTGCTGCCCGCTACCGGCAGATTTACCTGGCGAACCAGGCGGACCCAAGGGGGACTGGTGACGTTGTCGAGGTAATAGGTAACCATCCAGACGCGCGTGGCCAGCGTCGAGGGAAAACAGGCGTTTGCTCCGGTGGTGCATCCGGTGCTGGCCATCTGGGCGATCGTGCCGCTGGTGTCCGTTTTGTTGCGGCCGTTCAGGCCAAAGGCATCGCCTGAAGCGAAGGTCAGGGCATTGCCTGATATGCCCGTAACACAGAGCAAGGTGTTGCCATTCGGATTCGACAACAGGATGAGGTCGCCAACTTGAAGCTGGATGCCGGCGGTGGCGAAATTGATACAGGTGGTATCGAAGGTGACTACGAGAGTGGTGCCGGTAAGTACCACACTGCCAGCGGGGCATCCCGGTGAACTTCCAGAAGCGGCAGCATAAACCGGGAGGCTGTCGAGTTTCAGGGTGTTGTCCTCATACAGCACGGTGATTTCGTCGGTGATGCCGCTGGGGTCGGGATTGGATGCGGTACCGGCAGTGGCGTCAGGGGCGGTAAGAGCGGGCCCCAGGGAATTTCCAGGCTCAACCGCGGGCATCGTGGAATTGCAGAGTGGAAAAGTGGTTTTGCCACCCAAAATGGGCCGATTGATTGCTGGCGTAGTTCCACAACCTGACGCATTGGCCGTGAAGGGAATGGAGATGCCGCCGACGGGAATGCCTGCGCCCGCTTGCTGGAGGTCCTGTTGAATCAGGTTTAATCCAGCGCGCAGATTGTCCGTCATATCCGCCGATTGCACGACGATCTGATTGGAATTGCTGGCGTTCTGGAAGGCCAGGACGGCCGCATAAAGAAGGACAAGGGTGACCGTCATGGCGATCAACAATTCGATCAGTGTAAAGCCGGCGAATTTTTTCTTTGTCTGAAGTTTCATCGTAGGCCTCAGGAATAATTGGAAATGTAGCTGACGATCTGGAATGAGGAGGACTGTCCCTGGAATGTCCAATTGATGGTAATGGTGATTTGGTTCAGGTTGGGCGTGGACGCCACGGGGGTGATGGCAATCGTGCGCGTCATCCAGGGGTTAAGATTGATCACCACGTCATCGGCAGTTCCAAAAACGCCATCGGGGCCGGGCCCAATCGTGATGACGTCAGGAGTGCCGGTAAGGTCGTCTTCCGTGCCAAACAGACCATCGGGGCCGGATGCGCAAAGTTGCTGCGGACCATCCTTAAAAACTCCGCCTCCGCTTACGTTCGCAATTTGCGCCCAAGTTAGGAGTTTGGTGTCGCGGGCCGTGAAGATTGTCTCGAGCGCTTCCTGCGCCTTCTGCTGCGCGAGGTACTGAATCTGGGTCTGATAGGAAGCCCTGAGACCTTGGGTGAAAACAGAAACGAGGGAGAGAACGCCGAAGGTGAGGACGCCCAGGGCAATCAGGACCTCGATAAAGGTAAAACCTCTTTGTGTTCGAACTTTGCGGTCTCTTGGCATAGTAGAACTCCCTATTCCGTCCATGCGTACGCTCCCGTACCGCCAGCGTAGCTGTACGAGCGCACGCGTCCCGTACCGCCCATGATGGTCACCGCGCGCGCCGTCGATGCTTGACCTGGAATTCCGATGAAGACCGTCCCGTTCAGCGTGTTGACATACGTGCTATCCGTGAACTGGCCTTCGGAATTGAATCCCATAATGGCCGGGCCGCCACTAACGCCCGCGATGCATACGCCAAAATTACCGGAGCAGGTGCCAAAAGCCATCGGGGTGTCCACTTCAGCGCTTTCCGATGTAAATTGGACTTGGTTAGGAAGCGGCATTTTGACGGGAGTTCCATTCACTTCGGTGCTCCCTGTGTAATTGCCGGCCTGTACCGTGTAGGTAATCGTGGGAGGATTGATCGCAGTATTAAAGGAGATTTGGACGTTGCGGCGTTGGCTGATGGCCAGCTGGCGAGCCACGCGCAACTGGCTGACGACGATGTCCATTCCAGAGTTCGCCTGGTAACTTTCCATCGTGCCGAAGCTCTTGAAGATCGCGATGGAAGCGAGAATGCCCATGATGCCGATCACGACAAGGGTTTCCAGTAAGGTGAACCCTTGCTCGGGCTGGTTGACTTTCTTCATACGGGACTCCTGTCTGCTCTCATCGTCTCCCTGACTCGACCGCCCCGGGAAAACAGCGCAAATAGCCAAAGTAAGGCGGGTACACCCGGTCCGCCGATACTCGCTTCTACGTTAGTGGTACCTCATCCAGATGTGAGCCAACAACTGGACGAAAGGACGGGTTCGGAGCAGTGGGGTGACACCCGTCCGCGCTTCCTATGCGGACAGTTACTAAGGTTTGCGGAGATGCAAGGGACCCCGTAGGGCTTGGCGATCGCAGAAGTGTCGGTTAACAGCTTGATTTACAAGGCAATGCGGGATGTCCAAGGGCTTTGGTGAAGGGTGATGGGAAAGAACTCGCGGACTTCCGGCGGTGAAAGTTCCAATCTCTGTAGTACTTTCGTTGTTAGCGTTCTGACACCAGCGCTGTGGGAAATGAAAAGAAGCCGGGAGAATTGTGTCCAAAAATGAAACAACACGTAATTGGGAGAATGTCCTACACGTTCCGCTTGGCAGTGGATTCCGTGTGACCGGGAACACCAAGAAAGCGCTCGCAAGAATAGTAGATTCACTTCGGCACCTGAAGGCTTTTGTGTGAAGCCCAATATCGATCTTCGCTATGTGATATTTCTGGCGGCCACTGCCGCACTGGGCGGACTGCTCTTTGGATTCGACATCGCCATCATTACCGGCGCGGGGCCCTTCCTGATCCAGCATTTCAATCTCAGCGACCTCAGCCTGGGTTGGGCCTTCAGTTCGTTGTTGTTCGGGTGCATTCTGGGCTCGGCGATGGCGGGGCGTTTCACGGACCTCTATGGCAGGCGAAAACTGCTTCTCTGGGTGGCCGCGTTGTTCGCCGTAACCTCCATCGCCACGGGGCTCGCGGGGAGTTTCACAAGTTTCATAACTGCCCGCTTCCTGGGAGGTTTGGCGGTCGGAGCGGCCTCGCTGATATCGCCAATGTATGTTTCTGAGGTATCCCCGCCTACATTGCGCGGACGCATGGGCACGCTGTACCAACTGTCGATCGTTACGGGGATTCTGGTCTCTTACTGCATCAACTACCTGCTGAGAAATGTGGGAGCGGCGAACTGGCGCTGGATGTTCATCACGGGAGTTATCCCTTCCGTCGTCTTTTTCCTCCTGCTCTTGTCCGCGCCGGAAACGCCGCGGTACCTCTTCATGGCAGGTAAGCCGAAGGAAGGTTACGCAATTCTAGAGCGCATCGCCGGGCCAGACCGCGCCGAGTTTGAAATGGCGGAAATCAAAGCCAGCCTTGCCGTGAAGCGCGGAGGATGGCGCGATTTATTGCGGCCCAGCATACGCCGCGCGGTCCTGGTAGGATTTTGTCTTGCCATCCTGATCCATTTTTCTGGGATCAACACCATCATTGATTATGCTCCGGCTATTTTTCGCTCGGCCGGTTGGAAGATCGATGCCGCGCTTTTCTCCACTTTCATCGTCGGCTTGACGAACTTCATCCTGACCCTGGTGTCTTTCTGGATTATCGATCGCTACGGGCGCCGGCCCCTGTATATCACCGGATCGCTTGGAATGACGGCCGCGCTTCTGTGCATGATCGCCGTCGTGGTCACGGGCCACTTCCATGGCGCGATTGTGCTCTTCCTCATCCTGGTCTATCTGGCGTTTTTCTGTTCCTGTATCGGGCCCGTCTTCTGGACGCTGGTACCTGAGATCTTTCCGAATAATATACGCGGAACGGCGATGACGGTTCCCGTGCTTACGCAGTGGGTCGCCAATGCCCTGGTTGTTTTATTTTTTCCGTTTGCATTCAACCGGATTGGGAAGGCCGTAACGTTTGGTTTTTTGGCGGTAATGGCACTGAGCCAGGCGATTTTCACCTGGTATTTCGTGCCGGAAACAAAGAACACTCCACTGGAAGAGATTGAAGGGTTTTGGGGAATCCGAGGCGCGAAGGCCGATGTCGAAGCGGACGGAAAACAGATGCTCGAACCTGTGGCAGGAAATGAATGATTCAAGAACGCGAACGCGAGACCTCGCGGCACATGCGATTGACGAAGGCTGGCGTATCAGGGAGACTTGGCATGTTGCATTCCGCGAGAACTGCCTCTTTCCCGGTTCGATCGCCGCGCGGCAGCATCGCTCTCTTCCCGCGAAAACGAGTGCTAGACGGATTATTCACGGAGGACCTTGAATGACACGCATTCTCTTGTTAACAATGTGTCTTGCATTGATGGCGATGAACATGAGCGCACAAGTGAAAGTGACAAAAACGGAGTACAAGGGCTGGCAGAATTGTTATCGCGTCAGCAACGGCGAAGTGGAACTCATCGTGACGGGAGATGTGGGGCCGCGCGTGATTCGCTTCGGCTTCGTCGGCGGCCAAAACCTTTTCAAGGAATACGCGGACCAGTTGGGCAAGAGCGGCGAAGAAAAGTTTCAATTGCGGGGCGGCAGCCGCGTCTGGAAAGCCCCGGAAGATCCCATCGCCACGTGGGCGCCAGACAATGTTGCGGTGGAGATTATTCCGACAGCCACCGGATTGATCGCCCGTGCCCCGGTTGAGCCGCTGTCCTCGCTGCAGAAAGAGATCGAAGTGAGCATGGCGCCGAGCGGCACCGATGTCACCGTGAAGCATCGGATTACCAATCGCTCGCTGTACACACTGGAATTTTCGCCGTGGACGCTGACCATGATGGCCCAGGGCGGCGTGGCCATCTCGGGTTTTCCGCCGCGTGGCAAACACCCCGTCAACCTGGAAGCGACCAATCCGCTGGTGATGTGGGCGTACACAAACCTCGCCGACAAGCGCTTGACGTTTACTCGCAAGTATTTGCTGCTCCGCCAGGATCCAGGCAATAGCGAAGCCGAAAAGCTGGGAACATTCAATCCCGATACCTGGGCCGCGTACCTGCTCAACGGCGAAGTCTTCCTGAAGCGCACGCAAGCGGATGCGTCAAAAACCTACCCGGATTTCGGCTGCTCCTTCGAGACTTTTACGAACAACGAGTTTTTGGAAATCGAAACGCTGGGCCCGATGACAAAAGTGGCTCCGAGTAAAACCGTGGAGCACGTGGAGCACTGGAGCCTCTACCGCAACGTGAAACTCAGCGAGTTCACGGATGCGGCGATCGATCAGGCGCTGCTACCGCTTCTTCAGCACTCGGGAAAAGCAAACTAACGTCACAAATCGGAACATATCAGGTTGGACCGACGGGCTGGCAGGCGCCGTCTGTCCCAATCTGAATCATTGTCCACTATATACTCTGTGTACCTATAAAGTTGATTGACAACCACTCCTCACCTAACTAGACT
>CAYOOS010000311.1:0-5655 GCA_964405585.1 uncultured Acidobacteriaceae bacterium
TTCGCGACCGGGTTGTCGCGATGATCCTCGACGGCGTGCTCAAGGAAGGCGATCCGCTTCCGTCTGTGCGCAATGTCGCGGCGGAATATCGGGTGAATCCTCTCACGGTTCTAAAGGGCTATCAACAATTGGCCGAGGAACAGCTGGTAGAGACCAGACGAGGCCTCGGCATGTTCATTAATGCCGGCGCGCGCAAGTTGTTGCTGCAGAGCGAACGCCAGAAGTTTCTTGCGGAGGAATGGCCTAAGGTTTCCGCCACCATTCAGCGGCTGGGGTTGACTCCGGAAGAACTGCTGGACGCGTCCGAACCCCCACCGTTGTCGAATCCCGCAGATACAGAAAAGGAGCCGAAATCATGACGGCGATCGAAGCACGCGGCCTCCGCAAGGCTTATGGGGCAACACTCGCCCTGGATGGCGTCAATCTTCGCGTCGACGAGGGTCGCATCCTCGGACTCATCGGTCCCAATGGCGCCGGCAAGACCACCGCTCTCAACGCGATTCTCGGCCTCACTCCCTATCAGGGAGAATTGAAGGTGCTGGGACGCGACCCGTGGAATGAGCGCGATCAGCTTATGCGCGATGTCTGCTTCATTGCCGATGTCGCCGTGTTGCCGCGGTGGCTGCGGTTTTCGCAGGCGCTGGACTACCTGGCCGGCGTCCATCCGCGATTTGATCGCGAGAAAGCGCAGGGTTTTCTGGCGAAGACAAACATACGGCATTCCAACAGAGTGAGGGAATTGTCAAAGGGCATGGTCACGCAACTGCATCTCGCTCTGGTGATGGCCATTGATGCGAAATTGCTGGTTCTGGACGAGCCCACCCTTGGCCTGGACATTCTTTACCGCAAACAGTTCTACGATTCCCTGCTGAACGATTACTTCGATCGCAACCGCACCATCGTCGTGACGACACATCAGGTGGAAGAGGTCCAGCATGTCCTCACCGATCTCATGTTCATGAATCGCGGGCGCATCGTGCTCGATTGCAGTATGGAAGAATTTGAGTCGCGCTATCTGGAAGTGCTGGTGCCTCCCGAAAAACTCGCCGCGGCACGGTCGCTCAAGCCCATTCAAGAGCGTCAGGCGCTCGGCCGCAGCACCCTGCTTTTCGATCGAGTCGATCGCCAACAACTCGCCGGCTTTGGCGAGGTTCGCACGCCCAGCATCGCCGATGTGTTCGTTGCCGTAATGAGCAGTCAGGCCGGCCAGGCACAAGGAGCTGCTCGATGAATACTCCAATGAATCCCCAGTCGAACGCCATGCCGGAGTCTCCAGTGAACACGCAGGTTCCCGCGCCCACGGTTATCTCCGCGACTCGGCGCATGTATTGGTTGGTACGACGCGAACTGTGGGAGAGCCGTTCGATCTATATCGCGCCGCTGGCCGCCGGGGGATTAGCTTTGGCCGGATTTCTTATCAGCACGATTCATCTGCCGGGGAAAATGCACGCCGCGCTGGCGCTCAACCCGATGCAGCAGCACGATCTCATCGAGCGGCCCTACAACTTCGCTGCGTTTCTGATTATGGGGAGCACTTTTATTGTCGCGATATTTTATTGTCTGGACGCGCTGCACGGTGAACGCCGCGATCGCAGCATCCTGTTTTGGAAGTCGCTGCCGGTTTCGGACCTCACCACCGTGCTCTCAAAGGCGAGCATACCGATCGTGATTCTACCCCTGCTCACTTTTGCGATCACTGTTGTCACACAATGCATCATGCTGCTGCTGAACACCACGGCGCTTCTCGGAAACGGTCCGAGTCTCTCGATGCTCTGGGGCCATTTGTCGTTGTGGCACATGTCGCTCATGCTGCTCTTCCACCTTTTGGCCATTCATGGGCTCTGGTATGCGCCGTTCTATGGCTGGCTGCTGCTGGTCTCCGGATGGGCGCGGCGCTTGCCGTTTCTTTGGGCTGCATTGCCGCTGCTTGCCATCGGTGTCGTCGAAAAGATCGCGTTCAACACTTTGCATTTCGGGGCCATGCTGGAGCACCGCATGGGAGGCCCGGGAAGTGCCGCTTCCGCGGCGAACAGCATGTCCATGGATTCGCTGATGCAAGTCAGCCTGGGTCAATTCCTGATGAGTCCTGGTTTGTGGATCGGCTTGGCTGTCACTGCCGCGTTCCTCGCCGCAGCGGTGCGGCTGCGCCGTTATCGTGAACCGATCTGATAGGCCAGCAATCGCTATGCCGAGCGTCGCGCAAGGATGGCCGAGAATGGATACGACGGTAACGATGGAACGGATTGCAGAATCGTCACTGGGTCCCAGGGCCAGGATTGTCGGTGTCGTTTACTTGCTTTATTTTCTGACGGCAGTACTTGGCGAGTTCCTCCTTAGAGGAATTGTGGAATCTGGCGACGCCGCGGCTACTGCGAATAACATCCTGGCGCATCAACCCTTATTTCGGTTGGGTTTGGCAACCGGCCTCATCGCGACAGCGTTGTACATCGCCTTAACAGCTCTTTTCTATGGCTTGTTCAAGCCCGTGAACCGGAGCATCTCTTTACTCGCGGCCTTCTTCAGCCTCGTGGGATGCACTATTCAGGCTTCCGCAAGCATCTTTCGACTCGCTCCCCTGGTAATCTTGGGAGGCAGCGAGTACTTGCGCGTATTTAATGTGGAGCAGTTGCAGGCCTTGGCTCTGCTCTTCCTCAAGCTCCATTCTCAGACCGGCAGTCTGTGCCTGGTGTTTTTCGGACTCTACGACGTTCTGATCGGGTATCTCATTTTCAGGTCTACCTTCCTGCCTCGAATTCTGGGCGTGCCGATGATGTTTGCCGGTTTGGGTTGGCTGACCTTTCTGTCACCGCCGCTCGCAAAAGATCTGTCACCCTTCATTTTGGTGCTCGGCTTCCTCGCAGAACTACTGCTGATGCTCTGGCTCCTAGTGAAAGGCGTGAACGTTCAACGATGGAACGAGCAAACCAACGCGCAGGGGAAATAACAAACGTAGCGCACCTTGCACCTTTGATACGATCGTTTGCCGGTAGGGCATCCTCTGTGCGGTTTGCCGGCCCCGGGTGTCCTGTTCTCTGGGGCTTGGTTTAGCCAAGGGTAGGCCCTTCTACCTCAGAGGTTTCTTGTCCAATGCCCTTGACTGGGTGTCCGCACCCGGTGAGACTATTCCTGTCATAACTGCGGATGTTCTGACGAGTTCCTTAGAACCAGGTTCATCGCGAGTCTCCTCATGCTGAAACAATTGCTCATCAAGGTCAGAGAGTGGCTCAACACAGCGAAATCGTGGAACCGGCGTTCTGACAGCCCGTTTTACCGTGTACGATACACGAGCGTTCCGGTGTGGAAGCCCTGGCGGGACTACTAGCGGCGCGCGCCCACATTTCCATTCCTGCACTCTTGAGGGATCGGCTGCTTCCTTTGTTCCGAAGAATGGCATAGCCTAAAGGCGCATGCACGTGCGCAAAGGCGAACTGATCATGAACATTGAACAAGACATGGAAAAAGTCGCGTTACAGGAAAAGCGGCTGCAATTCAAACAATTTAATGCGGAAACAGCGTGGACCATCGGCAGCGCCCTGAAAGCGGCGGCGGAAAAACGCCATGTTGCCGTGGCCATTGATATTCAACTGAACGGGCACACACTTTTCTCGTTCTCGATGGCGGGAACCACTCCGAACAATTGGGACTGGATTCGCCGCAAGCGCAACGTGGTGCTGCGCTTTCGCCGGAGTTCCTACGCCCTTCGATTGAAGGACGAGCTCGCGGAAAGTACTTCAGGAGAAAAGATGGACTTGGATGAAAGAGAGTTTGCCCCCCACGGCGGCTGTTTCCCACTGTTCATTGCAGGAACGGGATGTGTGGGAACGATCACGGTTTCCGGCTTGCCGGGACGCGAGGATCATGGCCTGATTGTTTCCGTACTGCAGGATTTCCTGCAACTGCAAGGCGAAGACTTAGCCCTGGAACCGGAGAGTGCAGCCTGATCCTGCCTTGAAGCTCTCCGTTCCCGATTTCCTCGCGTTGACCCCCACCCTCGCCTCCCCTATACTTTTAGCTGGGATTTTTTGACGCCCGCCCTTCACCGCAGTTCGTTTCCCGAAGGTTTCCAAGACACACCACGCAACTGACGGGACACTCGGGATTCGTCTTTCCCGCGGCAGGGCCGGGCCGGTGCAAATCGCCTCACTGCGCGTAGCACTAAAACTCGGCACGCACTTAACAGGGAGAATCGCAATGGCGGAAGCAACTTGCCGGAGAGAACTTGAGCTGGAAATTCCGGCCGAAGAAGTAACCAAGCAAACCGAAAAGGTCGCCAAGGAACTCGCGCGAGTCGCCCGCGTTCCCGGCTTCCGTCCCGGCAAAGCCCCGCTTGCGCTGATCAAAAAGCGCTTCGCGGACGACATCAAGGGCGAAGTCCTGCAAACCCTCGTTCCGGAGCGCGTCGAAAAAGCCGTTGCCGAAGAAAAACTCTCGCCCGTTTCCCAGCCCCAGGTGGACAAGCTCGAATACAACGAAGGCCAGCCCGTAAAATTCCGCGCTTCGTTTGAAGTTCTTCCCGATTTCTCCCTCGGCGATTACAAAAACCTCGAAATCGAACTCCCCGAAATGGCCATCACCGACCAAAGCGTCGCCAACACCCTCGCGGAAATGCAGCAGCGCGCCGCCACGTTCGCTCCCGTCGAAGGCCGCGCCGTCCAGAACGACGATTTCGTCCAGGTAAAACTTCTCGGCACCCCAGAAGGCGGCGGCGAGCCACTACAAGCCGAAAGCGTCCTTTGCCACGTGGGCGCGGAGGAGACCATGGAGCCTTTCAACGAGAATCTGCGCGGCGCCAGCGCCGGCGACCACAAGAATTTCGATGTCGCCTATCCCGCTGACTATCCCGACCCCAAGCTCGCCGGCAAAACCTTTCACTATTCCGTGGATGTTCTCGGCATTAAAACCAAAAAGCTTCCCGAACTGAACGACGAATTCGCCAAGGACGTCAGCGACGCCACTTCCCTTGAAGAACTGAAAAAGAAAATCCACGAAGGCCTGGAACACGAGCGCGACCACCGCCAGAAAGATCTCACCCGCGAAAAAATCCTCGCTGAACTCGTCAAGCTCCACGACTTCCCCGTACCGGAATCCCTCGTCGAGCATCAAATGGACGTGCGCCTCGAGCGCGTCGTCCGTTCCCTGGCTCAGCAAGGTGTCGATCCCCGCGCCGTCAACGTGGATTGGGTCAGTCTCCGCAGCCGTCAGCAAGACCGCGCCAAGGATGACGTCAAGGCCGAGCTGGTCGTGGACCGCATCGCCACCGAAGAGAAGATCGAAGTCAGCGATGATGACCTCCATCACGAGCTCGAACACCTGGCCAGCCATAGTGGCGAATCCGCAGAAGCTCTCGAGGCTCGTTTGACAAAGCAGGGGGCCCTCGATAGGATGAAAGCGAAGCTGCGGAGTGACAAAACTGTCGACTGGCTGGCCCAGTCGGCCAAGGTCAAGACCGTCGCCGCGGCCAGTGCCACCGATACCAAGTAATTTCATCCCCGCTTCTGCGAGCGCACTCATACACATGAGAAAACACGAAGAACCCGAATATTACGGAACCACTCTAGTTCCCATGGTGGTTGAACAGACCAGCCGGGGCGAGCGCGCCTACGACATCTATTCCCGCCTGCTCAAGGAACACATCATCTTCATAGGCACGCCCAT
>CAYOOS010000312.1:0-5633 GCA_964405585.1 uncultured Acidobacteriaceae bacterium
ATGTTTCTCTCCTAATCGCCCTAATGAGCATCATCCCATTTCCGCCAGCAGCACATTTCTCTGATGGAGCCATGATCTGGATGCTGCTCACATCTGTGGAAGGAACAAAGTATCTGCTGGCTGCCTATGGCGTCGGAATGCAGCGACGCAATGGGGTAGACCCATTCAACCAGAATCAAAGGTGGGCGGAACTGGCAAGCCTGAAGGGGCTTAAGCCACAGGCTGAATATGCCAAAGCCTGGAGAGCCTATGCCACAAATTCAGACCCATCCATTTCGGATCTGCTTTTGGAAAAGTGTCTTTCGCAAGCTGCTTCAATTCCCGGAGAGACCAGAGAACACTTGATCGCTGAGGCGGCATATTTTTGTGCATCCGGACGGAATGACTCTGCAAAAGCAAGTGTGTGGTTAGGCCGGTTGAACAAATCCACAATCCTCCCTAATCTGGCTCGACATAGGCTGGACACCGCAATGAACATCGCATGTGGAAATCCTCAAGCCGCTCTCGATAGTTGCAAGAAAGGCCTGCAATGCGTCCAAGAAATGCCTCAAGGGAGCCGAGGCCGGCAGCAAGAAAACGAGTGGATAAACTGGAAGGAAGAAATTGAGGTGGCCCTGAGGTCAAAGGGTGCAAGCACTCCAGAGAATACTCCCGCCTAGTTAGCTTGACGCACTCCCTGTACCGAGGCTCAGGTAACTAGACCGCAACGCCCTTCCGCGGCTGCCTTGTTGGTATTCGCGGCGGATGCTACGTTCGATGAGGAAGCGCATTCATGCGGGGTGTCTGCTATGGCCTTGAGTATTGACGATCTGCTTCGCCGCGCAGTGGAGAACAAAGCCTCCGACTTGCACCTGAAAGTCGGCAACCATCCTTATTTGCGCGTTGACGGTTTATTGACCCCGCTGACGGACGTGCCGCGCGTGACGCCGGAAGAGATGCTCTCGATGGCGTTCAGCATGATGACCAATAGGCAGAAACAGAAGTTCAAGGAAACCGCCGAGTTGGATATGGCGTATGGCGTGGCGGGGTTGGGCAGGTTCCGCGTGAACGTATTCCAGCAGCGCGGCAACGTCGGAATGGTTCTACGCGTCATCCCCACCAAGATTCGCACCGTAGAAGAATTGAATCTTCCATCGGTGGTTACGAAGATTTGCGAAGAGCAGCGCGGGCTGGTGCTGGTGACGGGCACCACCGGTTCCGGTAAGTCCACGACGCTGGCGGCCATGATCGACCGGATCAACGCCAACCGCTCCGATCACATCATTACCATTGAAGACCCCATTGAGTTTCTGCACCGCGACAAGCGCAGCTTCATCAACCAACGCGAAGTGGAAGTGGATACCGCGAACTTCTCGACGGCGTTGCGCGCCGGGTTGCGCCAGGACCCTGACGTGATTCTGGTCGGCGAAATGCGCGACCTGGAGACGATCTCGACGGCGCTGCTGGCCGCGGAAACGGGCCACCTGGTTTTCTCCACGTTGCACACCTTGGACGCCACGGAAACCATTCAACGTATCATCGCGGTGTTTCCGCCGCCGGAGCAGAAGCAGATTCGCTTGCAGATGGCCGCGACGTTGAAAGCGGTCGTTTCGCAGCGCCTGGTGCGACGCGCGGACGACAAAGGCCGCGTGCCCGCGGTGGAAGTCATGATTGCCACCGGTTACATCCGGGACTGCATCATCAATGCGGACAAGACGCGGCTGATCCACGACGCCATTGCTGCAGGCACTTCGCAATACGGCATGCAGACGTTTGACCAGTCGCTTTTCGATCTCTACAGCAAGGAACTCATCACGCTGGACGAAGCGCTATCCCGCGCGTCCAACGCCGACGAATTCAAGCTGCGCATTCAAGGTATCCGTTCGGCCGCCGACGCCGCGCGCGAGGAAATGGCCTCGCAGATGGCGGACTTCGAGAGGTTCTCCCGCAAGTAGCGTCCATAAGCATTCAACTGGGTTAATTCTTGCCCCTCGCGGGTTGCGGGTGTATCATCTCGCGCGTTCTCGCCTGTACGACTCATTCGATCACATTTCATTTTCGAGGAGGATGGTATGGATTGTCGTCACCTAATATCCGGGCGCCGCGATTTCCTGAAAGCTTCCGCGACTCTTACGGCCGGGATAACCGGATGCGGTCTGTTGGCTGAAGCAACGTATTCCGAGGAAGCGGAGCTCTTCATCGTTGGTCCAAAGAAAGGCTATTCGCCCCAGATAGGGACGCTGGTCTCCATGATGGCGTTTATGCGCTGGCAGGTGCTCAGTTCGGTAAAAGGGATGTCCACGAAAGATTTGGATTTTCTGCTGGACGAAAAGGCCAACAGGATTGGGGCGCTGCTTCTGCACCTGGTGGCGGTGGAGAAATTCTATCAACTGAATACGCTTGAGGGATTGAGCGAAAACAAGATCCCCGAAGCCTGGAAGGAAGAGTGGGGGCCGGCGATGGAGTTGGGTGATCCCGGACGCAAGAAGATTCAGGGAAACAATTTGGACTACTATATGAACAGTTTGACTGAAACTCGCGAAAAGACACTGGCAGAACTTCGCAAGAGAGACGATGCGTGGCTCATGTCGGTGGACAAAGCCTGGGGCTGGGGACCGACCGATAATTACTGCAAATGGTTTCACGTGACCGAACACGAAGCCAATCATAATGGACAAATCAAATTGTTGAAGAGTCGCCTGCCAGGATCGAAGCCCGCCTCCGAATGAACTGGGAGATTCTGGAGTGACAACGCGAAAGACTTTGTTCAGGCGCTGAAGCCCAGAGATCCGATCGCCCTACGTCGGGGCGGAAGTCCGGGCCTCCTAACAAAAAAGAGAGCTCACCGCGCAAGGGCGGTGAGCTCGGGGCTGGGCGGAAACTCGATTTAGTTGTAGCGCGCGGCGTTCTTGTCTGCGAAGGACTTGTACTCTTCGGGCAGTTCTTCGAGCACGAAGATCGAGCCCGTGGGGCAAACCGGGACGCAAGCGCCGCAATCAATGCATTCCGTCGGATTCACATACAACTGAGGGACGGTAGCGAAATCCGCTTCGTCCTTCGTGGGATGAATGCAGTTGACGGGACAAGTCTCGATACAGTGTTCGTCTTTCGTGCAGGTGTCTGTAATGACGTAGGCCATGGTGCGTGATCTCCCTCTAAAGTACGAGTGCAATTCAGGTGCCAAGGAGGCACAGGAGCAAACTGTGTATTTTCAATCGGTCCGAAGGAAAAGTGTAATATCGGACCAAATTAGGGTGGGTGATCTGGCGCACACTGCGCTGGTTGTACGACCAAGAGCCGTGGCTCGTGACTCGTGACCAGTGAGCATAGAACTCTTGTATCGTGTTGTGCTTACTTCTATGCTCATCGTGTGTTTGGAAAGCCACGCCAACTCGAGACGGAAGCACAGCTTTACGAAGCTGCGATCAATATATTAATGCGGCGCGCTCACTCGGTGCATGAGATGAAGAAGGCGCTGGCGCGGCGCTGCGCAGACGAAAAGCTGGTGAAGATTATCCTGGAGAGGTTGAAACGGTCGAACCTGTTGGACGATGCGCGCTATGCCAAGCAGTTCACTCGGCACCGCACGGAATCGCGCAAGCAGGGAGAGTTTCGCATTGCACGGGATTTGAGGGCGCGGGGCGTGCCGGACCGTCACATCGAAGAGGCATTGAAGACTGCTGGCGAAGAGATTGATCCGGCCACGGTGATCCGGCAGAGGATTGAAAGGAAGCTGCGCTCGTTCCGGGGAGAGATTGACCAGAGGAAGATTGCTTCGTTGTACCGGTCGTTGATTGCGGCGGGGTTTCCTTCGGACCTCATTCGTAAGGAACTGCACCGCATTACGCATGAAGAAGTGCCGGAAGTGGAACCGCTCGACGAACCTCAGTAAGCGAAGATTTCCCAACCTGAAGACGAATGCCTCCAAACTGCCCCAGCGATTGCCGGGTGGTTGGAGGCTCTGCGATAATCGGATGTTCCGAGTATATGGAGAGACGAGGCAGACGTGACGGCTGACGCGAGCAAAAAACCAACGGGCAACGAGATTCGCGAGAAATTTCTGCAGTTTTTCGAGAGCAAGGGGCACCGGCGCGTGCGTTCGTCGTCGCTAGTGCCGCATGGCGATCCCACGCTGCTGTTCACGAACGCGGGAATGAACCAGTTCAAGGATGTTTTTCTGGGGCTGGAGAAGCGGGACTACACGCGGGCGACGACGGCGCAGAAATGCGTGCGCGCCGGCGGGAAGCACAACGACCTGGAAAATGTGGGGTTCACGAAGCGGCATCACACTTTTTTTGAGATGATGGGAAATTTTTCGTTCGGAGACTACTTCAAAAAAGACGCGATCGCATTCGCCTGGGACCTGGTCACTTCGCCGGAGTGGTATGGGATTCCAAAGGACAAGCTGTACGCGACGGTCTTTGGCGGGGCGGAAGTGTCGGCGGGCACGACGCTGGGCGTCGATGAGGAGGCACGGAAATATTGGCTGGAGCAGCACGTTCCCACTGAGCGGATTTTCGCGATTCCCGGGCTGAAAGATAATTTCTGGGCCATGGGAGATACCGGGCCCTGCGGGCCGTGCAGCGAATTGCACTATGACATGGGGCCGGAGGCTTCGGACGAAGGCCACACGGACTGCAGGTTTCCTTGCGACTGCGGGCGTTATGTGGAGATTTGGAATTTGGTGTTCATGCAGTTCAATCGGGATGCGGATGGAAAGCTGACGCCTCTGCCGAAACCATGCGTGGACACCGGGATGGGGCTCGAACGCGTAGCGGCGGTGCTCCAAGGTGTCATCTCGAACTACGACACGGATTTCTTCACGCCACTGATTGACCGCGCTGCTCAATTGACTGGCGTGGACGAAAAGAAAGAATTGCAAGCGGAAGTGCACCGGCGTGCTGCTGCTTCGCTGCGCGTGATTGCGGATCATGCCAGGGCGACGACGTTTCTGATAACGGACGGCGTTCTACCGTCCAACGAGGGACGCGGCTATGTGCTGCGGAAAATCATGCGGCGAGCCATTCGTCACGGGCGATTGATGGGCGCCATGAAACCGTTTCTGTATGAGATGGTGCAAACCGTACGGAAATTGATGGGCGGGGCTTACCCAGAATTGTTGGAAGAAAATGCGGCGCGCGTTCCTGAGATTGTGCTGGCGGAAGAGAAGCGCTTCGGCCACACGCTGGATATAGGTCTGCGAAAACTGGAAGACGAACTGGGACCACTGGCTGGCAAGGCCGGGGCAGTCTATGCCGGTGAAAGCGCGTTTCGCCTGTACGACACGTACGGCCTGCCAATGGATTTTATTCTGGACGCGGCACGAGACCTGGGCGTGCAGTTCGACGAAGCAGGTTTCGAGAAGGCGATGCACGAGCAGAGGGTGCGGGCGCGGGCATCGTGGAAGGGCGGAGCGAAGGAGGCGGCGAATCCGGCGCTGGCCAAATTGGCGGAGACGTTCAAGACCGAGCCGGACTTTTACTGCGCGGCGACGGGAAAAGATTGCCATATCGAGGCGATCATCACGAAGAGCGGCTCGGTGAACGAACTCAAAGCCGGGGAATCGGGCGAAGTGGTGCTGGACCGCACAGTGATTTACGCCGAATCGGGCGGGCAGATGGCGGATACCGGGGCGTTTTACGACAGCTCGGAAT
>CAYOOS010000313.1:0-1810 GCA_964405585.1 uncultured Acidobacteriaceae bacterium
CCCGTTCGGCATCCTGCGCTGGACTCGGGCTTCGGCCTGCGGATTATGGGGTTGCGGATTCCCGATCGCATGGATTCCTCGGCCACCATCGTCGCGTCCATGGGCTGCCCTCTCGGATGCAACTTCTGCGCGACCTCGGCGTTCTTCGGCGGCAAGGGAAAAATGTTGACTCTGTACAACACCGGCGCGGAGCTGTTCCGCGTCATGGAGGAGGCGGAACGTTCGCGCGGCGTGAAGTCGTTTTTCATACTCGACGAGAACTTCCTGTTGCAGAAGCGCCGGGCGCTCGAACTGTTGGCGCTCATGAGCGCGGGAGGGAAGAGTTGGACGCTGCACATCTTCTCGTCGGCCAACGCGATCGCGAAGTACCGGTATGACGAGCTGGTGGAGTTGGGGATCGCGTCCATCTGGATCGGGCTCGAATCGCCGCGCTCGGAGTACGCCAAGCTCGCGGGAGCCGATACCAAGCGGCTCGCGGCTGAGCTGAGGGAGCGCGGTATCGTCCTGCTCGGATCGACCATTCTCGGCCTGGAGCACCACACCCTGGAGAACCTGCCGGCGGAGATCGAACACGCGGTGGCGCATGAGACGGACCTGCACCAGTTCATGCTCTACACGCCCGTTCCGGGCACGCAGCTCTACGGGCAAATGCAGGACGAAAGCCGGCTGCTGAACGTGGACCTGGCGGACATCCACGGGCAGTACGCCTTTAATTTCCAGCATCCCGCCATCTCACGCGAGCAATCGCGGCAATTTCTCGCATCGGCGTTCCAGCGCGATTTTGAGCGCAATGGCCCGAGCCTGTTCCGCATCTGCCGCACGCTCCTGGCCGGATGGAAGCGGCACAAAGAGCATCCCAATCTCCGGGTCAGGGCGCGGGTCCATCGCGAGGCGCGGATGCTGCGGCACGCGTATCCCGCCTGTCTGTGGGCCATGGAGCGCCGGCTGCGAGGCGCGAACCGGGAAGTAGCCGGGCGGGTGCGCGCGCTTCGCCAGGAGTTGGAGCGCGAGTTCGGGTTGCTTACGAGGGTCGCAAGCCACGTCCTGGGGCCGTTGCTGTGGTGGACTAGTTGGCGCGAAGAGAGACGTCTTCTCCAAGGGAAGACTTACGATCCGGGAGTGATCGTGGACCGCAAGAATTGGGAAAGGTATGAACTGTCGGCCCAGGAGAAATATGCTTACGGGTTCATATTTGCGAGTGACCGGGAAGCGCGGTCCGGATGCATTGATCCAGTGATCGATGTGTGTCGAACAGCGGAACCCAGCCCCGGCGAGATTGCGTGCCAACCGGCTTCAAACGGTTAGGGCCACGCTGCTGGACGGCTGAAACGCAACTTGCGTGGTCCGAAGCCGACTTTTGGGCCCTACCGTGGAAAGGCAGCTTTCTCCGAGTCGGCGACCATTCGGACAAGGCTTCCACGAACGGACCGGCAAACCAGCTCTTTCACGCATCGACGTCGATCCAATGGCGGCCCGCGTGTAATCATTTGGTTGCTGAGGCAGCGATGAACGGCCAGGGGACCCTAAGAACCTGGACGAATGCTACACGTCTCTAATGGCCTGCTAAAACAGCCTTAAGCCGCGCGACTTTCTCTGCTGGCCCAGTGCGGCGGATAGGCGATTCTGAATCCGCCATCCGCAGGCGATGTGTCTGCAAAACTCTCAATAGAGTACTTTTATTTCACAAATCTTACCGTCGGACTCATCAGAACACACTGTAATGGTCCAGCGAAGGTTGCAAGCCTTGAGCACTAGTTCTCCGATCGCCCGTTCACACGATTTGAAGCTACAATGCCTTGAGCAGCAGCAA
>CAYOOS010000313.1:1820-5624 GCA_964405585.1 uncultured Acidobacteriaceae bacterium
ACAAATCCTTCAAAATCGCCGAAACAATCAAAACCTACTTCCTTGACCTTGCCTGTACAGCACCTTTGCCGGACCGGGCGCGGATATTTTGGAGTGCCTACCGGCAGGCCGATCGGGGAAGGTAGAATCGATCCGGCGTTGCCTCCGGAGGCATTGATCCTGGTAGATAGGTAGTCGATGTACCTCTTGACGACCGGGTACCACCTATATACAGGCGACATCTCTTGGAGACGCCACTTCATTACCGCCAGAGTGTTTTCATCCCCAACAAGCAGATCCTCGTCGCTCGTCACGGGGACGGTTATCTGAAAGCCTCCGGTTACCATGCGGACAGGCTTGAGGCTCGATTGCCTTGTTCTGTCGGCCTCAATTGCCACGCTCGTGAACCCCGGAACGGTCTTGGTAGTGAGCCGCCTTACCACTATCGTGAAAACTTGGCCTGCCGTAATGCCCATCGGCAAGTCGATTGTAAAGAGTCCCGCAAAATTCTGGTTGGCTGCCGACGGGATGGGGATATACGTCGCCCCTTTCACCGTTTTACACGTAATCGTATTGGCGTCAGCCGCCGAGAGAAAATGTGTTACGTAAAGCTGCGACGCCAGATCGAGCACATCCGACGCCAACACTTGAGGCCAGTAAATGTAGGCAGTGCTTCCCGGCGGAGTATTTCCCCAATCGATCATAATCTCATCGGGGATGCCGGTCTTTCTGCCGGCTGCGTTCGTGAAGGGCAGGCTGGGCCTTGTGTCGAACGCTTGCGGTACGCGGTGAGTGGCTGCCGGACCAGGATTTCCGGACTTTGTGATTTGCAAGTTACGCTGGGCGAGCTTGTCGCAATTTCCAGTGGTGGTGGTTGCGGCGCTGGAGTAGGGGATGGGAGCGTTATCGTACGCGATCTGCGTTACCAGGCAATGGTGCGTACCTGGATATAGGGGATTATTGCTGGCGTTAAAAACGTCAAGATAGCATCCGTAGTAGGTCCAAACACTATCCTGACCCGGCCCGGTTGGGATTTCAATCGTCTGAATGTTATTGTTCTGCGAAGAGTTGTTAAACGTCGGGTCGTAATCGCTGGTGCCCCCGCTGGTTGCATAAAAGGGTGTAGTCTGAAGGCTCTGTCCAGAGGGATCGGTGAGATTGCCGGACGGATTAGGAGAGATCGGCAAATTGTAATCAGGACTCGCAGGATTCGTACCCAGATTGCTTGGATACGTGGTGTTGGGATTGTAATCGGTATCGTAAGACGGAGCCGTCCATAAGCGGAAGAATACCCGAGTGTTTAAGGCTTCTCCGGCCACGCCCTGAGTATCGCTCGTCATTCGAACCCTGGCGATGGCAAAGTTATAGTTTTGATTGCCGTTGCTATCCAGAGCCACAACCGATGAAAGAGAGGTCTCGTAGCCCGATTGATTGGTCAACCCGTTCAGAGGGTCGGGCGAAGTCGGTGGCACAGGGACCGTGTAAGCGTCGGAATTATTCAGATACGCCAGCAAGGTTTGAATGTAACTATAGCCCGACTGGCCAGCGGCAAAGAGAGGCGCGTTGGGATCGTTGGGCAGGACAGACTTTCCCGCGGTAACGGTGCATACCCGCAGGTCCTGACTCAAGTAAGAAACGGCTTGGCTGTCTTCAGGATCGATATTTGAAAAACGGGGATCGGCGCCGGCCAGCAGATCGAAATTGACCACATCCTGCGAATGGCCCTTAGTGCCCCCCAGCGGCTGGTTTCCATTCATCAGGAAATTCGCGTTCAAGAGATACTGAGAGGGGAATGTTGGTTGCAACGGGATGTCGAACACGACATCGTACGACCACCTCATCCGCTGAATGACTGTGTTATCGCCAGGATCTTCCAGCACAGGGTTGGGCGCGGATGTCGTTGACGGAGTCAGTTGGATGCTTAGTCCAGGGATGGTTAGCGCGTTGCCACTCAAATCGGAGAACGTTGGAGTGGGTACTGTGATATTGAAGGAGTTGAAAGTATTCTGGCTATACTCGTCCAAGGCCACCCAAAAGGCATTCGAGAAAATTGCCTGCGTGGCTCCCGAACCCGCGGCGTCGATCGCCTCCTGCACTTCATCCTTTCCGAAGGTATTCTTGTTCATGAGCAAGGTAACCGTTCCAAGCGGCAACACGCAGGCGTTGTCAGCCTCGCTCCAATATCCCTGCATAGTGCATTGAAGCTGGTTCACCCAAACAGTGACGAAGCCGGAGCTCATTTCACAGGCGTCGCCTATCTCATCGTCGCCATCTTGAATTGGATTGCCGCTACTGTCAGTCCCGGGAACTTTGATCCCGTTTCCGGCTGAGGACCCACCCAGAGTCGGATTACTGCAGCCTTCGACGAGTTCGTGACCGAATGGAGCCACGTCGCTGAGGCTATCGTTTCCGTTCACCCAGGCGTACACACAGCCGATACCGTTGTATGAAAAATGTTGGTGTTGGCCACCAGCACCCGCGATAGAGTTTGTGACACCGTTGGGTGAAATAACCGCGTAGAACCTATTGTGTCCATTGGCCGGGGCGACCGTCGGATTATGTTTGAAAAAATTCGTGAGCATGAACTCGACGTCCGAATCGGTGTAGCCGGTGACGGGTTGTGTGACATTGCTTGCGTTGGGCGCCGAAGGCACGACGAATTGACCCAGCATGGTCCCCGGACCCAGCCCTCGATATTGATTCAACCTTGTCATATACGGGCCGGTGACCACACCCGTGAAAGCCGTATAGTAGTTGTCGATCGACACGTTCGGCGCCGGAGAAGTAACGTTCCAATAGTCCCCCCAGAAGATAACCGTTACTTCTACATTGGTTAAAAGTGCATCTCCGCCATCCGTGGTGCCAGTGACCGTGTAGTTCGTCGATCCGAAAATTACATCTTCTCCCGTTGCTTCTACAGTGCTGGGATGATGGGCGATCCCACCCGGGGACGAGTGTGTTTTTACGTTTCGTGTTTTGACGTTGTGAGTCTTCTTAGACCTATTCAGCTTTTTCACCGGCGTCCCCTTTCAGCTTCCGATCCCTACCACAACTATGGGCCCGGACGTGTCAGTATTCTAGTGAATCCCACAGGCGCCGCGTTTCCACCGATTTTGTGAAATGTTGGTTGGACGCGAGGAAGTTTACATCCTCTACCGTGGTTGATCGACGGGCCGGCCGCGTCGCGAAACGCGAGGCGCTAACGACCCGAGTAACGTAAGGTGATATGATCAGTGGATTACTGGGGCGGGGGATTTCCCGGGGATCTCCCATGGATGAGCTCCGGCCGGATCACACGCGACTCGGAGAGAGCTGGGAAGGGTGCCTGCCGCCGATTAGCATGGAGAAACGCGCTTTCGACCGCCGAATCATCTCACCGTATGGCCGCGCTCTGAACTCCCGTGCTCGCTCATGGGCCGCGTTGCTCGTGCTCATCGCCGTCCGGTTCGCGTCCCGCGGGTTCAATTCAACGGGAGTACACTTGTTGTACTGACTGGTTCGAAATACCTGAGCCGGGGCAGGCGGGGGCCTGGAATGCCGAAGTGCGTCGAGTGTGGCGGGCGCAAGGAAGTGCCCTGTACCAGATGCCATGCTTCGCCATCCCGCAAAGTTGGGCCTCAAACAACCAGCTGCCAGTGCTGCAAACGTAAGGGACAGATGGACTGCCCAGCGTGCGGGGGCACTGGGAAGGCGGGTCCCGGCGCCGCAGCGCTGCGGGAGGCGACTCTCCCGAGCGATGGGCGAGCGGCAGGAGGCACCAATATGGGGGGCTCCAGCCCGCCGAAAGAAATCCGGGCGCCTGAGGGCCAGCCCAGGTTTCAGAGT
>CAYOOS010000314.1:0-5618 GCA_964405585.1 uncultured Acidobacteriaceae bacterium
GACCAGTCCACACATCCGGCAGGCCCACCGGAATAGGGGCATGGGGTGCTTGGCGTCTGGTGGATGATGGCACCCGCATTGTTCGGCGATTGCACGCCGTTCTGTCCCATAAACGGTGTATTAAAGAGTGGGCCCGAGAGCAGCGCACTGACGCCGAATGGAGGCTCTGCGCTGAACTGCTCCATCACCAATTGCTCGATGGGGTTATAGAAAATCCCATAGCCGCCTCGGATTGTGGATTTCCCCGGGCCGCCGGTAAGCTTGGCCAGGGGACCATTGGTCCAACTGGGGCTGTAGGCCAACCCGATTCTTGGCGCAAAGGCCTTGTAGTACGTCGAGGTCAAGCCTTGTGGAACGCCTTTGTCTCCCGGGAAAACCAAGCCTAGCGGGAAATACGCATTGTTTGGCGATGATTCGCCGCAGTCTTGACTGGAGCCTGGGACGCCCAACGCTCCAAAATCCGCAGGCGACAAATAGCAGGGATATTTGGTCGTAGCCTGTCCTGGCCGGAACGTCTGCAGGCGGTCCCCGCTATCGACGTAGGGCGTGTTCAGTTCCCAGCGCAAGCCATAGTTCAACGTAAGATTCGGCCTGATCTTCCAACTGTCTTGCGCGAATAAATAAAGGCCGTAGTTCGTCAGATCTTCCGCCTGAGCCGCGCCCTGAGAATAGGAAGTCGGCACCCCTAGGAAGTAATCAGGATAGGCATCCGCGCTAGGAGAAGCAGGAACCAACGAATTCGCCGACCCGCCGTTCTGGAACGTAAAGTCGCCATTGATGTCGTAGTAGAGGAACTGGTTGAATTTCTGATCGCGAAAATCACCGCCGAATTTCAGGCTATGCGTTCCCATCACTTTGCTGTAATTATCGGAAATCTGGTAGGTATTTCCGGTCTGTGGGAGTTCTCCCTCGAAGTTGTTCCCGATGGAGAATCCACCGAGGACCTGTACGAATGGGACGCCCTCGCGGCCCGGAATGTTTGTGGTAATCCCCGAACTGGGATTGTTGGGATCGGCAAAACAATTCGTCGCCGGGACAAGCGATCCACAGGCATCATGCAGGCTAGAAAGCGTATTCACTGGATGGTTCAAGTTTCCCTGGCCTTCCCGGAAGTAATTGAAACGCAATTCGTTTACGGCCGTCGAGCCAATCGTGGAAGTCTCGCTCACGTTCAACTGCTGTACTCGCGTCTTGAAGAGGCCTCCAAAACCCGGGACGTTCGCGCCCGCAGCCTGAAAGTCGGAAAAGGGATCCGTGTGGTTATCGTCATCGAAATAATAGTAGGCGGAGAAGTGTTGCGTGGTTGTGAAGGTGTGGTCGAACCGCAGAGTGAATTGATCTTCGCGATCTTTCTTGTCCGGCGCATACGAAACCACTCCGGTTCCTGAGGGCAGTACATATTTGTTATAGAGCGCCACGGCCGTGGGATCGAAGCACGCCGTCGGCACAATACCGTTCGGAAAAATCGAGTCGTAGGGAACTGGTACTATCTGAGGAGAACCCTCGGGCAACTTCGCCAGCGTCGCCAGTGGCCCCGCTCCGGGCGTAGCAGCAATAGCATCCGCGCAGCCGGGTCGGCCGGGTTGGCTGGGTTGGCCAGGTACGCCGATCAACTGCTGCGCAAACGTTGGGTTGCTGACCACTCCTGTAAACGGACCCTCCGCAGAAAAGTTGCCGTCGCGCGCTTCGTCTTGTGTTGGCAAGTCAACTTGACCGGAAGAAATGCCCTGGCGCAGGCGGTCACCCTCGTAAGAACCAAAGATGAAAGTCCTGTCTTTCTTGATCGGGCCGCCCAGCGTTGCGCCAAACTGATTCTGTTTGTAGTCCGGAACCGTAGTGTCAAAAAAACCCTTCGTATTCAAAACCTTGTTGCGGAAGAATTCGTAGAAATCTCCATGCAAGGAGTTGGTCCCGGATTTGGTTACCACGTTGACCACCGACCCTGAATTGCGGCCGTACTCCGCGTCAAATGTATTCGTCAGAACGCGAAACTCTTCAATGGCGTCGGGAGACGGTTGAATCGCCGGGCCATTCACGAAGATGTCGTTGCCGTCGCCGCCGTTCACCATGTAGTTGTTGGAGCGCCCGCGGCCGCCGTTTACCGAGACCACCCCGGGGTTGCTGCTGCCGTAAAACAGATCCGCGCCCAATTGCGACTGCACGCCTGGCTGCAACTGCAACAACTGATACGTATTGCGCGTACTCAGGGGCAATTCCCGCACCGACTGGTCCGTCATGACCGCGCCGAGCTGAGTCGTGGTAGTGTCAATCACCGGTGGGGCACCCGACACCTCGACGACGTCCACCGTTGAGCCAACCTGTAGGGTAATGTCCACCGAGGCAATTTCATTCAGAACAAGCACGATTCCCTTGCGGGAATACTTCTTGAATCCCTGCTGGTTGATGTCCACGGTGTACGTGCCAACCGGAACTTCCAGGAAGAGGTACTCGCCGGTCGACGAGGTCAACACTTCACGCGTGGCATTCGTGCCCTCATTGATCAAGGCCACTTTGGCGCCGGAGATTGCGCCACCGCTTGTGTCTGTGACCGTGCCGCGTATGCGGCCGCCCGTGCTCTGCGCGGCGGCGAACGGGACACAAAGCAAGAACACCATTGAAAAGAGGGCCGCGAGGAAAATGGTCCGGCAAAAGACAGACTTCAGTGGCGCAAGCCGCAATGCTTGATTCATCTAAAATCACCCCTAAATTTCACGAGAATCGCAATCCCTGTTTTTGTGATTCTTCATGGTTGCTACGAGCCCGGGAACCTTACTATAATCCAGCAAACTTAGAGAAAGCCGGGAGCCGTGTCAAGCAGAAAGAATTTCTCCAAGCCATCGGATTCTTTGGCCGCACCGAGCCGCTTGCGCATCTCGGAAGTTGCGGCACGGCTGGGCATTTCCTCCTCCGCGCTGCGCTCCTGGGAAGCGCTGGGATTGATTTCGCCGCAACGCACCGAGAGCCGCTATCGCATGTATACGGAATCGGACGTGCGCTTGTTGCAGCGGGCCATTTTCTTACGGCGCGCCCGCGGGCTGAATCCTCCAGCCATCGTCCACGTCCTCAAAAAGCAGGGCTTCGTCACCAGTCCCGCCGACGCTCCGCAAAACCCCGGCCAGCGATTCCGGCGTCTGCGCATGCGCCGTGGGCTTTCGCTTGCCGAAGTGGCGCGGGCCACACGCGTCTCCGTGAGCTTTCTAAGTGCGTTGGAACGCGGCCAGATGCGATCGTCGGTAGCCACATTACGCCGCATCGCGCGCTTCTATAAGACCAGCATCTTGTCCCTGTTTGATACCAACAGCGAGGCCCAGCATCTCGTTCGTCCCGAACAACGCAAGATTCTCGAGACTTCTCCTGGCGTCCGCATGGAACTTCTCGCCTGGGGCAACACTGCGATGGAACCCCACATCTTCCGTATCAAACCAGGTGGCGGTAGCGGCGAACCCTACGCTCATGAAGGCGAAGAGTTTCTCTACGTTCTGCGAGGGGAATTCGAGATCTGGTTGAACAAGCAGGAGCATTACGTGCTGAAGGCGGGCGACAGCCTTTACTTCGAGAGTTCCACCCCGCACCGTTGGAAGAACTCAGGGCGTTCCGAAGCCTGGCTGTTGTGGGTGAATACGCCGCCAACTTTCTGAGCTTTTGTTGAACGATGGGGTGGCCGCCGTGCGGCCGTCTTCGCGCGGCAATCGTGGGAGGCAGAATCGCCGATGAAATCCAATCCAAGAACTTTGCAGTCTTGCGATTCCCTCTTGCGATTGACTGGAGGCTGCCGATGAAGCCTCTCTTTCGAGCACTGCTGGTTATCGCTTGTGTCCTTCTTCTTGGCTCGTGCCAGAAGAAGGAAGATTCACTCAGCCTGCTCGTATGGGAAGGCTACGCAGAGCCCACCTGGGTGCACGATTTTGAGGTTGCGCATCACTGCAAAGTTACGGCTTCTTACATGGGATCAAGCGACGACCTCGTCGCCAAGTTGCGCGGCGGCAGTGCTTCCAACTACGACGTAATCTCTCCTTCCAGCGACGTTGCCACCTCCATCGCGCGCAGCGGCCTCGCGGAGCCGCTCGACCTCTCGCGGATTCCGGCCTATTCTCAACTTTCTCCCAGACTGCGCGACCTTCCGCTCGTCGAAGCGAATGGCCAGACCTTCGGCGTCCCTTTCATGTGGGGTCCGAATCCTTTGTTGTACGACACGACGGCCTTCGCGAAACCGCCCGATTCCTGGGCAGTTTTCTGGGATCCGAAATATAAAGGGAAGATCTCCGTCTGGGATGACCTCTCCACTTTGTACATGGCCGCGCAACTTCTTGGCTATGACAAGCCTGATCCGGCGCAACTCTACAACCTCTCTGACTATCAACTCGCGGCGGTGAAGCAAAAACTCCTCGCGTTGAAGCCCAACATCCGCAAAATATGGTCCACGGGAGGCGAACTCACCAATCTGTTCCAGAATCACGAGGTCGTCGCCGCGATGGGCTGGCCGCTGATGACCAATCAGCTCCGCCAGGCCAACTTTCCCATCGGGGAAATTATTCCCAAGGAAAACACCACCGGCTGGATCGATCACCTGATGATCACGAAGGCCAGCTCCCACAAAGAACTTGCTTACGCGTTCGTCGAGTACATGATCGAAGCGCAAACGCAAAAGAAGATTTCAGACTTTACGCATTACACGCCAGCCAATCCAGCTTCCGCGCAAACCATGAGCGATGCGGAGAAGAAAAGCTTGCACCTGGACGATCCCGACGCTTACATGCAGCGCATCTATTTCTGGCAGGATGTTCCGCGGCGGGCACGCTACATCGAAATCTGGAACGAGGTGAAAGCCGCACAGTGAGTTCCGCTCCTTCCAGTTCGCCGCAGCCGCGCGCAGCAGAGGCGTCCTCCTCCTTTGGCACGCTTCTCGAAGTGCGCCAGATCGCCAAACGTTTCGGGTCACGCGAAGTCCTGAAAAACATCTCACTGGAAATTGCTTCCGGTGAGTTTCTGACGCTTCTTGGGGAAAGCGGTTCCGGCAAGACCACGCTGCTCCGCCTGATTGCGGGTTTTGAGCAGCCCACCACTGGAGAAATCTGGATGAGCGGTACGCGCCTGGATACGCTTCCACCGTACCGCCGACGCGTCAACACAGTTTTTCAAAATTACGCGCTCTTCCCGCATTTGAGCGTGCAGGAAAACGTAGCGTACGGCTTGCGTGTCACACATGTTGCCAACGCGGAAATCCCATCTCGCGTGACGCAAGCGCTTCGCATGGTAAAGATGGAGGAATACGCGGCGGCACGCCCCGCCAAGCTGAGCGGCGGGCAGCAGCAACGCGTAGCCCTGGCTCGTGCGCTGGTCAATCGCCCGCAACTGCTTCTCCTCGACGAGCCGCTTTCCGCTCTCGATGCCAATCTGCGCAAGCAGATGCAGGGCGAACTGAAGTCCTTGCAGCGCGAGATAGGCATCACCTTCCTTTTCGTGACCCACGACCAAGAAGAGGCCATGGCGCTCTCCGATCGCATTGCGCTTCTCAAGGGGGGCGAGTTAGAGCAAGTCGCTTCGCCTCGCGAGATCTACACTCGCCCCGCAACCTCTTACACTGCCCAGTTCATTGGCCAAACCAATCTTCTGCGCGC
>CAYOOS010000315.1:0-5487 GCA_964405585.1 uncultured Acidobacteriaceae bacterium
GGCAAGTTTATATTCCTGGCTCAATGAAGTGCCAAACATCGCCGGATCATCCGTAGAAATCACCACAGAAACGCCGCGACGAACCAACTGCGGCAAGGGGTGTTGTTCAAGCACGGCCTCAGGATTCCGCAACTGCACTCCCAGCGCTCCCGTCCGCAAATTGCTCGTAGGGCAAACTTCCAGCGGAATTCGCCGTTTCGCCAGCAATTCCATCAGCGCGGGATCATGAATCGCCGCAATCCCATGCCCGATCCGCTCCACGCCCAGAATCTCCACCGCCTCGCGAATCTTTTCCGGCCCGCCAACTTCCCCCGCATGCATCAGCAGATGCAACCCGCAACTTTTCGCTCGTGCATAAACATGCGTAAATTCGCGCGTGTGCACCTGCAACTCGTCCCCGCCAATCCCAAACGCCACAATCCTCGGCGAAGCGCAACGCCGCGCCGCCTCCACAACCTCCAGCGCCAACTCCGGCCCAAACTGCCGCACCGCATCAAAAACCCAATTCAGCCGCAACCCACGCTTCTCAAAAGGTTCCGTGGCGGCAAGCAACGCCTCAAAATTAGCCTGAGGATCCTGCTTGCGCAACAGCATGATGCCAACCGAAAGCGTAACCTCCGCATAAACCACGTTCTGTTGCAGCAATTGCTCGCAAACATCCGCGCCAAGCAGCGCAAAATCCCCCGGCTCGCGCAAAAACGAAGTCACCCACTTGAATGCTTCAATGAACTCCGTAAAATTGTTGTAATCGTACCGCCGCCGCACCTCGTCTTCGGTCAGCGCAACTCCATGCCGCGCGGCCAGCGCACAAGCCACGCCAGGCCGGATCGATCCCTCCAAATGTAAATGCAATTCCGCCTTAGGCAGGGCAGCAATGCGCGGTGATAAGGAAGTAGGTTCCACTTTAGAATTTTAGCAGGGTCAATGCGTTTCGTGACGGTGCCGCAAGTTCTCAGAACTATCTCTCATTGTCATCCCGACCGGAGGCCCGCGGCCTGTGCGGGCCGTAGTGGAGGGATCGCGGCACCATCACAACGGTTCGGCTCAATTTTCGTTTTTCGAGTTTCGCCCGGCGCCTCGCTCTTGGGTTGCACTGACCGGTCGTTAGGCCGCTTCTTCCTCGCGCCCCCTCAACGCGGCAACGCCGGCTTCCCCGCATTAATCCACGCCGTCAACCAATACGACCCCACATCCGTCGCCGCATCCGAAAGCTGCTTGATCAGCGAAGCCCCCGCCAAATTGTAAAACCGGTCGTAATACTCGTCCGTGTAAGAACTCAACCCATGCTTTGCATCGCGATCGGCTAGCAGCAGCAATTCCACCTGGCTATGAGCCGCCATGCAGGAATCGAACGCGTGGTCCGTGGGATCGTTAATAAAATACGCATCGTGCGGGCTAACCGGAAAGAACGATCCGTAGCGGTCAATCAGCACGGTGTTGAACCGTTCGTTCACACCGCTCTGCCCGCTCGCATGCCCATCGAAATTATCCGTCGTATTGAACGGGTCATGCGCTTCCGTCACATAGTGCGCCAAGAACGCCGCATCCATCTTCGCGGCATCCCACTTGCCCGTCTTCATATCTTCCGTAAGCTTCTGGCTGTACACGCCGATTTGCCACGGTAGCAGCCCGGTCGCGTCAATTTTCGATTTGCTGTACTTGGCAACGGCGGCGCGGTAATTCCGCGGCAGCGCATCAAAGGGAAACTTGCCGTATTTGTCCAGCTCGATGAAGTGGTTGTTGCGTTCGTTGGGATGATTGTCAATCAGGTTCAGCGGGTCGTTGACGTGATGCACCAGAAACGATCGGTTCGCCTCAAAATAGGAGCGCACCTCGTAGGGCAGGGAATCCACCGCATGATTCACCACCAGGCGTTGCGCGTTTTCTCCCCAAGCCGATACCCGCAGCGGTAACAGGCTCGCCACTCCCGCGGCGAGCAAAAGCACACCCGCCGTACCCCAGTACCTGATTTTGACGCGGCGCAACATTCCCCGAAAATCCTCACTGGGCGTCAGCCCGCCTTAGCGTACTCTTCTTCCGGCCATAAAAATAATAAATCACCAGCCCGATAATCAGCCACGTAAAGAAGCGTAGCCAGTTCATAATGGGCAAACCGGCCATCAGCAGCAAGCACGTGAAGATCGTCAGCACGGGCGCAAGCGGCCCGCCCGGCGCTCGAAACGCCCTCTTTCGATCCGGTTCGCGGTAGCGCAGTATAAGCACTCCTCCGCCCACCAGCGCAAACGCAAACAGCGTTCCGATGTTGGAAAGATCCGCCAGGGTTCCGATATCCAGAAGCCCCGCGGGAATCCCCACCACAAACCCCGCCAGCCACGTCGAGAAATCCGGCGTGTGATACTTCGGGTGCACGCGCCCAAAAATGCGCGGCAGCAAGCCGTCGCGTGACATCGCGAACCACACGCGCGCCTGCCCCAATTGAAAAACGAGCAGGGAAGAAATCATCCCCATCAGCGCCCCGATCAGCACCACCAGCCGCACCGTGCCAAAGTGCAGCTTCTTCATCGTATTCACCACGGGCGCCGCGTCATCCAGAAGCGTGTGCCACGGCACCAGCCCCGTAAGCACGACCACCACCGCGATGTACAGCAGCGTGCAGATGACCAGCGTGGCGATAATCCCACGTGGCAAGTCGCGTTGCGGATTCTTGCATTCCTCCGCGGCCGTCGAAACCGAATCAAATCCAATGTACGTGAAGAAAACGATCGAGCCGCCGGTCAGAATTCCCGGCCAGCCATTGGGCGCGTAAGGGTGCCAGTTGGCGGGGTGCACGAATCGCGCGGCGAAGCTGACAAACACCATGATGGCCACGATCTTCAGGAACACCATGATGTTGTTCGTTTCCGCGGATTCCTTGATCCCGCGCACCAGGATCACCGTCAGCAGCATCACGATGATGAACGCGGGCCAGTTGAACCCGAAATGCCAGCCGGGACCATACAGCGTGCCGCCCTGCAGGTCCTGCAGCCCCGTCGGAAGATACGCCGGTGAAATCCATCTCGGATTGGGATGCCAGCCGAACCAGTCCAGCAAATCCACCACGTGTGCCGAAAATCCCACGCTGACTGCCATGTTGCTCACGGCATATTCCAGGATCAAATCCCATCCAATAATCCAGGCAATCAGTTCGCCCATCGTGGCGTACGTGTACGTATACGCGCTCCCAGCAATGGGAATCATCGCCGCAAGTTCCGCGTAGCACACCGAAGCAAATCCGCAAACGATGGCCACCAGAATAAAGGAAATCGCGATGGCCGGTCCCGCACCGGGGCGCCCAAATGATTTGGAATGGTAGATCAGGAATTGCAGCAGCGGCGCGTTCAAGATAGACGAAACTTGCATCGTCTGCCCGGCAATCGCCGTGCCCACGACGGTGAAAATTCCCGACCCGATCACCGCGCCGATTCCCAACGAAGTCAAACTCAGCCAGCCCAGCGATTTCTTTAATTTGATTTCCGCGTTCTCGGAGTCAGACAGAAGTTGATCGATACTCTTACATCGGAAGAGATGTGAGGCCAAGCGGACTCTCCGTTCGTATCCGGACGCGCAGGCCACCTGGCTTTAGTCGGATACGGGATAGTTGAACGATAGGGTTCAATGTATCGCGATATGCCCAGAGGCGCAACCGCGCAAGCTCTTACCTTGGGGGCGGCCTCACCCTTCGATTCGCCAACCTCGCCGCTACTCCTTCGCCGCTTCAACTCCCGGCATCACGCCCTTCAGCGGTCCCTCAAGCTTTTTCTCCAATTCCGGATGTGGCAAAGGCTTCCGCGGCAACATCAAGTCCCGCATCGCGGCGTTGTACACAAAAATCGCCTCTACCGCTGCGGCCTGCGCCAGATCCTCCTGCTGCAATCGCTCGTACGTATCCATGTTCGAGTGATGCGTGCGCGCCCCGTAATCGAGCGAGTCCTGAATAAACTGAAATCCGGGAATGCCCACGGCGTCGAACGCCTCATGGTCCGTTCCACCGGTATTGCGCATAGTAATGGTCGTAACGCCCAGGTCCTTCAGCGGCTCCATCCACTGCGTGAAAATGGGGGCTTCCGCCGCGTTTTCCTGCAGATAGATTCCGCGAATCCTTCCTGTGCCATTGTCCAAATTGAAATAAGCGGAAATTTTCTGATATTCGGGCTTGAAGATGATCGGCCCGGAAGCGTCGCGATCGTATTCCGTAACCTCCAATTGGTCCGGCTCCGTCGAGCGCGGAACTTCGCCGAAATGCTGCTTCACATAGCCATACGACCCGAACTCGCCCTGTTCCTCTCCTGTCCACAGCCCCACGCGAATCGTGCGCCGCGGCTTCACATGCAGCGCCGTCAAGATCCTCATCACTTCCATCGCCACCACGGTGCCCGCGCCATTATCTGTGGCCCCCGTGGCAGACGCCCAGGAATCCAGGTGGCCTCCCACCATCACAATTTCATCCTTCAACTTCGGATCTGTTCCCGGAATTTCCGCGATGGTGTCAAAGCCGTGCTCATGATCCCCGGTAAATCTCGCGTCAATGTTCAGCTCGATTGAGACAGGCACCCCAGCCCTCAGCAGCCGGTACACGCGCCCGTAATTTTCGATCGCCGTAACCGCAACGGGCAGCGAATTCGCGTGCTCTGGCCGGTAGATCAACCACCCGAATCCGGCGCCAGAATCATCAAAGATCGTGCCCCCGGACCCACCGTTGTTCCTTCCGTCTCGGCTCGGAGTGATGACGGCCAGCGCCTGCTCCGCTGCCAGGAATTTCCCAATCTTTTCGCGAAAAGCCGCGCGCTTCAAAAAAGTCTGGAACGAAAATGCGGGATTCGGCGGATTCAACGGATACTCCTGAATCCTCTTAAGGTCGGCCTCTTCGTCGCGCATGAAGAGCGGCTTGTCCACGGGTTTCACATCCCGCATCTCGCCCAAAAACACAATCTTCCCGCCAAGCTTCCCTTTGTATCTCTCAAAGTCCTTTTCATCCTTGATATCGACCCAAACCGCCGACGCAGTGATAGCTCCCTTCGTTGCGGGGGACCACGGCGCAGCCTGCGCAATAAACACCGCGCTGTCTGGCGAAGTCATCCGCATCCACGTGTTCAGTTGCTGCCACCCCATGCCAAACTCGCCCCAATCCTCCAAATGTGCGTTCGCGCAACCCATGGCCGTGAACTGGTCCCGCGTCCACTCGTTCGCGCGTTTCAGGTTGGGCGATCCGGTAAGACGCGGCCCAATGCCGTCCATCAGCCCCGAAGCGTATTCCATGACGTGCGTGTGTTGAATGGCCTCTTCGCGAATGCTCTGGTACATCGCCAGGTCAAGCGACTCCGTCGCGGGCTGCGCGGTTTCGTAGGATGGCTGAGGCGCTACCCTCGGGGTATGGTCCTTGCTTTGGGCAGCGGAAAGCAAAGGCAAAGCTATGCAAACTAAAATTACAGCGAGCGAAATCCAGGATTTTGCTGGGCGCATCATAAGCTCCTATGTCATGGAAAAGCG
>CAYOOS010000316.1:0-3546 GCA_964405585.1 uncultured Acidobacteriaceae bacterium
CCAGTTCGCTATAGCCCGTCGTGTTTTCCACGCGAACGTGGTGCGCGTCCATAAATGCTCCCACGCCGTGAAACAGGTCCACATTATTCCGCGTCAACTGATCCTTCAGGACCGCGGCCTCATTCTCAATCACGCGGTTCACGCGGAAATTGAGATCGCTCATGGTGATGTTTTCTTTGGCGTGATAGCTCGAGCCGTAATAAGCCTGGTCGCTGAATCCGGAAAGGTGCAGCACCGCTTCCCGCATCGTCTTGCTGGGAATTGTGCCGGTGTTGATGCACACCCCTCCGACCATCGTCTGCTTCTCTACGACCGCAACATGTTTTCCGGATTTTGCTGCTTGAATCGCAGCGCGCAGTCCGCCCGGCCCAGACCCGATCACCACCAGATCATACGGTTGCATTTGAGGAGTCCTCTGCTTCCAGTTCGGGCGTCGCCGGGGGTTCCGAGGGGGCGGTAACTTCCTGACTCCTAGTATAGGTGACCTTTGCTTGCCGTTCTTTGAACGGCGCTGAACCGTTAACCCCACCGTGTGCTTGACTCATCAGATGATCTTGCACGGAGAAACCCCTTCCGTTGCGGCCCCGCCGGGAATGCGTATACAGCCCCTCTGGCCCCAGCAATCGCGCCTTGCGATTATCCGATAAATAGGCCGGTAAAATCTCCTTGCAGATACGTTCCCGAAGCTGCGCGTCTTTCACGGGGAAAAGCACTTCCACGCGCTGGTAAAGATTCCGGGGCATCCAATCCGCGCTGCCCAGATAGACTTCCGGTTCCCCGCCATTTTCGAATTGGAAGATGCGGCTATGTTCCAGAAAACGTCCAACGATGCTGCGCACACGAATGCGGCTGCTGACGCCTCGCAGGCCGGGCACCAGCGTGCATTGTCCGCGGACGATCAAGTCAATTTCCACGCCGGCTTGTGAGGCTCGATACAAAGCTTGGATCACCGGCGGATCAACGATGGCGTTACACTTGGCGACGATGCGCGCCGGGCGTCCGCGCCGCGCGTGTCGAGCCTCGCGGTCAATCAGCGCGATGCAGATCTTGGCCATATCCCGTGGCGCGACGAGCAGCGGCTTGTAATGCGACTTCTCGGCGTACGCAGTGAGGTAATTGAACACGTCGTGCACCGCGGCGGTAATGGCCTTATCGCTGGTAAATAAACTTAAGTCCGTGTAGAAGCGCGCTGTCGAGGGGTTGTAATTCCCGGTCCCGAGGTGCGCGTAGCGGCGAATTTTCCCGTCCGGGTCCTTCCGGACGATCATCGCCAGCTTCGCATGCGTTTTCAGCCCCACCAGTCCGTGGAAGACTTGCACACCAGCATCCTCAAAGCTGCGCGCCCAGTGGATGTTGCTGGCTTCATCGAAGCTGGCCTTCAATTCGACGACGACCGTCACTTCCTTTTTATCCGCTGCCTCCAAAAGGGACTTCGCAATTGGCGAATCGGAGCTTGTGCGATACAGCGTCTGTTTGATCGAGAGGACGCGGGGGTCGTGCGCGGCGGTCTGCAGGAAATTCACAACGGGATCGTAAGCGTCGTACGGATGATGTAGCAAAATGTCCTGTCGTCGCAGCGTCTCGAACAGCGAATCGGCGTCGTGGCCGATATGCACCTGTCGTGGCACGAACTTCGCAAACTTCAAATCCGGGCGCGGCGTTTCCTCGTATAAATGGAAAAGCCGCTGCAGATTTACCGGCCCGGCCGCCCGGAATACCAGCGATTCATCCAACTCAAACGTGGATACCAGGTGCTCCACGATTTCCGGATGCGCTCCCGCTTCGATTTCAAGACGCACCGCGTGGCCCTTGCGACGCTGTGCCACTTGTGAGTCCACCGCTTCGAGCAACGTCCGCGCCTCTTCCTCTTCCAGATACAGATTGCTGTTGCGCGTGATGCGGAAAGGCGCGGAGGCAAGAATCTCATAGCCGCGATACAGTTTCTCGGCGTACGCGGAAATGATGTCCTGCAGAAAAACGTAGTGTATTCCCCCGTTGCCTGTGGGCACGCGCAAAAGGCGCGGCAGTGCGCGCGGCACGGTGACAACACCAAAATACGGCTTCTCGCCCGCGTGCCTGCGGCGACGCAAAAGAAACGCAATGCACAGCGCTTTGTTCAGGACATGTGGAAATGGGTGCGAAGGGTCAACCGTCACCGGCGTCAGCATCGGGTAGACCTGGCGTTCGTAGAAGGTCTTCGCCAGTTTGACAGCCTTGTCTTGCAGTTGTTCGACACCCAAAACGTGAATCCCGTGGCGCGCCAGCAGCGGCAGCAATTCCTCGTTCCAGCATTTGTACTGCTCGCGCACGAAGAGCTGCATCGCTCTCGTTACCACCTGCAGCTCTTCGCCAGGGGTCAGGCCGTCGGGACTAACGTCCCGGGAGCCGTGCTCGATCTTCTGCAGGAAGCCGGAAACACGAATTTCCACAAACTCATCGAGGTTGTTGGCGGTAATGGCGAGGAACTTTACGCGTTCGAGAAGTGGATTTGTCGCGTCTCGCGCCTCTTCCAGGACACGCTGGTTGAAGGCCATCCATTGCAGATGGCGGTTGAGATAAAAACGCGGGTCATCGAGCGCGACACGTGTCATCAAGCATCCTGGGGCGGCGAAACACCGTATCTCAGCGTTGTTACTGTCAGATGAACGGGCCGTGAGATGCTACAATGCACCCGTGGTGAGCAACATGCGAGTGAATTACCGGATTCTGTTCGCGCTCTTGCTTGCTGCGGGAGTGCTGCCTCTTTTGTCGGCCCGGACTGCGAAGGATGGCCTGGAACAAAAAGTTGACGCCATTTTCACGGGAGTCACGCAGCCCAATGACCCCGGGCTGGCTGTGCTGGTGCTGAAAAATAGCCAAACGGTATTTGAAAAAGGATACGGCGTAGCTGAACTTCGCACGCACGCCAAAATTGACGGCAAAACGAATTTCCGCCTCGCCTCTTTCACCAAGCAATTCACGGCCATGGCCATCATGTTGCTCGTGCACGATGGAAAGCTACGCTACAACGAAACTCTCACCGACGTTTTCCCCGATTTTCCTCCCTACGGAAAGACCATCACCATCCGAAATCTTCTGACTCACACTTCAGGGCTGCCGGAGTATGAAGATTTGATGGACGCAACCGAAAAAGTGAAGGGGCCGACTTGGACGCCGGAAAAACAAATTCAGGACGAAGAAGTGTTGGCGCTTCTGAAGAAAGAAAAAGCCGGCAACTTTGCCCCGGGAACGAGTTGGGCTTACAGCAATTCGGGCTACGTCGTGCTAGGCCTCATCGTCGCAAAAGTTTCAGGACTAACTTATGCTGAATTTCTCCATCAGAGGATTTTTGCGCCGCTGCGGATGAACCACACCGTCGCTTTTCAAAAAGGGAAGAACGAAGTGGTGAATCGCGCGTTTGGCCACACAAAAGAAAAGAATGTGTATAAGGAAACAGATCAGAGTGCGACCTCCGCAACGCTCGGAGATGGCGGCATCTATTCCAATCTCGAAGATCTGGCCCGCTGGGACGAGGGGGAGGGGCAGGCGGAGCGAAAAACGAAGGCC
>CAYOOS010000316.1:3556-5480 GCA_964405585.1 uncultured Acidobacteriaceae bacterium
GCTCTGAGGGAACACAAACTGCTCAGCGAAGCAGAAATGCGCCCCGCGCTCACGCCGGTAAGGCTGAATGGCGGTTCGCAAACCTACTGGCCAAAAGAGACGGGTGACGATCCAAGAGCAGCCTCACGCCCCGTGCAATACGGATTCGGTTGGTTTCTCGATCCTTATCAGGGACACAAGCGCAGTTATCACGATGGCGAGACCATCGGCTTTCGTAGCACCATCCAGCGCTTCGCCGAAGGCCAGTGGACCATCGTGGTGCTCAGCAACCGCAACGACCTCGACCCCGACGCGCTCTCCCTGAAAGTTGCCGATCTTGTTTTGCCGGGGAAGTCTTAACCGCAACGAAAGGAAAGTGGAGAATTACGATTTGCTGTGATTCGGGGCTACGGCCTTAGCCCATGCCGGCCAGTTTGCCCAGGCCCTTCATCTTCGCGCGCGCAGCCATTGCGCCATACTGCTTCATCATCGTGCGCATCTGCATGTATTGCTTGATAACCTGATTGACTTCCTGCACGGACGTGCCGCTGCCCTTGGCGATGCGCTTGCGCCGTTTTCCGTCAATGACGTTGTGGTCGCGCCGCTCCTCATTGGTCATGGAGTTAATGATGGCTTCGACTTGCTTTAACTTCTTCTCATCCACGGACGCGTTTTTAGGCAAATTCTGCAGCGGCCCAACTTTTGGCAACATGTCCACCAACTGGTCCAGCGGGCCCATCTTGCGAATCTGCCGCAACTGGTCGCGGAAATCCTCCAGCGTGAACTCTTCCTTGCGGAGTTTGCGCTCCAGCTCCATCGCGGCTTTTTTGTCGAAAGACGATTCGGCGCGCTCAATCAACGAAAGAATGTCGCCCATTCCCAGCACGCGCGAAACGATGCGCTCCGGGTAAAAGCCTTCCAGCGCATCATATTTTTCGCCGAGGCCGACAAATTTTACAGGAGCACCCGAGACCTTGCTGATGGAAAGTGCCGCGCCGCCGCGCGCATCGCCGTCCAATTTCGTCAGGATCACCCCGGTCAGGCCCAGGCGCTTGTGAAATTCGCCCGCGGAACGCACCGCGTCTTGCCCGATCATGGCGTCGGCGATGAACAGCATCTCCGTTGGTTGCAGTTCCTTCTTCAACACGGAAAGTTCGTTCATCAATTCATCGTCAATGTGTAAGCGACCCGCAGTGTCCACCAAAATCACGTCGCTTGCCGAGAGTTTCGCTTCCCGGATCGCGCCGCGCACAATTTCGACGGGCTTGTCCGTGCCCGTTCCCGGCCATACTGGGATGCTGATGGCTTTGGCGACTTGCGCAAGTTGCTCGCGAGCGGCAGGGCGGTACACGTCGGTGGAAACCACAATGGGGCGATGCCCGTGCAGCGAGAGCCATTTCGCAAGTTTGCCGGTCGTGGTTGTCTTCCCCGAGCCTTGCAATCCCACGATCATCCACACCGAAGGCGGCCGCGACGCAAAAAGCGGCTTGGCGTGCTTGCCCAACAGCGCAAGCAATTCGTCGCGCACAATCTTGACCACCTGCTGATCCGGCGAAAGCTGCAGCATCACTTCCGTGCCCAGTGCCTTCGCGCGAATGTTCGCCAGCAGTTCGTCGGCGACACCCACGTTGACGTCGCCTTCCAGAAGCGCCTCGCGAATTTCGCCGATGGCGATGTCCAAGTGCTCCTCGGTGAGCTTTCCCTGGCCACGCAGGTTCTTGAATGTTCGTTGCAGCCGATCTGTCAGGTTCTCGAACATGGTTTCTCGTGCTCTTTAGGCCTCCATCTCTATTGTACAGGGTGACATGCGAAGGTACACCTGGGCGCTGCTAAAACGTGAGCTTTAGCCCGATCTGCGCGGCAAACGGTATGCCTACCGTGGTACCGGGGCCGAAGAAGTCGCCCAGCGCACCAGCGGGCACGCGCAACTGATTTAGACTCGTAA
>CAYOOS010000317.1:0-5479 GCA_964405585.1 uncultured Acidobacteriaceae bacterium
CCGGAGTTGAGCAGCGCCGTCTGCGCGAAGTAGTTACGCGTGATTTCGTTGACCTTCACGGGAAACGAAAAAGCCTGCAGTTTCGTCAGAGCAACAGCTAATTCGTAGATGGCGTTTTCGGGACCGGGGACCGAGCTGTGGCCACCGGGGTTGGTCGCTTCAAATTGAAAATCAACATACACCTTTTCGCTGGCTTGCAGGCCCGCCAGAAGGCGTTTCCCCTTTGTTCTTTCGAACTCGCCGCCATCGAGATTGATACAGTACTCCGCGTCGATCCAGTCTCTGTGCTCCTTGATCAACCAATCCACACCATTGCTCTGGCCACCTTCTTCATCGGCGGTGAGAGCGAGAATCAGGTCGCGGTCGGGCACAAACCCTTCGCGTTTCAGGCGAATAAAGGTGGTAACGAGCAGAGCGTCGCCCTCTTTCATGTCCTGCGTGCCGCGGCCGTAGAAGTAACCGTCCTGCTCGATGAATTGAAATGGATCGGTGGTCCAATCTTCGCGCCGCGCCTCGACAACATCCAGGTGGCCAATGAAGAGAATCGGCTTCTTCTGCCCACTGCCATGGAAGCGCACCACGAGATTTTTCTTGCGCTCGTTGGGACCGGCGATGCGCACGTCCTGCTGGGGAAAGCCCGCGGCAAGGAATCGCTCTGCCATGGCTTCGGAGGCTTTTGTGACGTTGCCGACGGAATCCGTTGTATTGATCTCAATGAGCTGCTTGAAAATCGCGCGCGCTTCTTGGTTGACAGCCTCGCGATTCTGGGCGCGGCCAGACTGTCCCAAACACAGACTGGCGCACAAAGCCATGGCACACCCGAGCATTCGCAACATGCGTGTCTCCTAGTGAATTTTCAGAGTAATCGCAGCGGCGGGCGGCGTCAAATCCGGTGGAGTTGTCGCCTCCGCCTGAATCGCGCGGCGTTCACGTGTTTGAGTTCACCAGCCCGGAAGCCGCCGCTAATTTTGCAGAAAGGCACAGTCACGATGCGTGGCGTAAGAAGCGGGAACAGGTCCGCTAGAACAACCGCTCCTTCCAGGTTTTTGACTAAGGCGATCTACTCTTCGCGGAGGATGCCGTATTTACGACGCAAAAACGAATCAAGAATGGTGTCCGGCAGGATGCGCCGGCCAAATGACGCCCATTTCGCCAGTGACGTTACAGGGTAACGCGCTTTGGGATGCGGCGACTCAATGGCCTCCAAAATCACACGCGCGCAATCCTCGGGTGTGGTCTTGGACTCGCCACGAGCCTTGCTCGCTCCGCTCCAAGATCCGGAATAGACCTTCGCGTAGGGTCCGGATTTTGCCGCTTCAACGTACGGCTCGGCCAGCGCCTTGGCCGTCTGCTGAAAATTCGTGACGATGTAGCCCGGCTCGATCAGGATGACTTCGATGTTGAACGGGTACATTTCCAGGCGCAAAGCGTTGGAGAGCGCTTCCAGAGCGTGCTTGCTGCTGCTGTAGGCACCGTAGGTCGGCGGCGTAAGGAGTCCGGCGACGCTGCTCATCATCAGGATGCGGCCGCGGCGGCGCTCACGCATGTGGGGCAGTACTGCCTGAGTAACACGCAAAACGCCGAAAATATTGGTTTCGAACTGGCGATGCAAGTCATCGAGGCGCAAGTCCTCGATGACTGCCATGTAGCCTACACCTGCATTGTTGATAAGCACATCGATTGCGCCAGCCTTCTCCAGAACAATTTGCACTGCCCGCCGGACGGACGCATCATCGCAAACATCAAGTTCCAGAGCATCAATGGGCAGTTTCTTCTCCGCTGCCAGTCGGGAGATGGCGGCTCGCTTTTCCGACGAACGTCCGGCGGTGAAAACGCGGTAGCCACGTTCCGCCAGTAAGACAGCCGCTGCCTTGCCGAGACCATCGGTGCCGCCCGTAATCAGTACTGTCTGTGGTTTTTCGCTCATATCCCTTTCCCGTGGAATGGGCTCATTGTACGCAGGTACGCGACAGGATGCCAGCGCTCGACTTCAGCCTGCTTTTCGCTGACAAAATCACCCGGCTCCAAAACTGCAATGCTGTTATTGTGGAAATCGGGCATTCAGGATTCGTTATTCGGGCTCAAGGCTCGAAAAGTGCGGCAACAGGAGAGGAGCTTTCCATCGTGCCATCCATCTATAGAATTGAGCCAGCTTTTCGTCGCTTCACCCGTTTCGGCCTGGCTGCACTTGCAAGTCTGACGATCCTGCCCGCAGCCAGTACGGGTAATGCGCCGCGCTCTGTGGACTCCCAACCCATCGTCAAGGTCACGGCCGGAGGGTTGAGAGGGATCTTGAAACCATCAGGGGCGGCAGAATTTCTCGGGTTTCCATATGCGCAACCGCCGGTAGGAGATCTGCGTTGGCATGAGCCGCTTCCGGCGAAACAATGGAGCGGCGTTCGAGACGCGAAAGAGTTTGGTGCGCCCTGCGCGCAGGTGGTTCTAGGGGACTGGAACCAGCACGATGCGGAGTCCAGCAACGAAGACTGCCTGTACCTGAACGTTATGACGCCGCGGTGGCCACTGAAGGAGCCGTTGCCGGTGATGCTGTGGATTCATGGCGGCGGAAACAACGGCGGCACCGCCTCCAGCCCGCTCTACAAAGATGGAACATTGTACGCGCACGGAATTGTGCTTGTGACTGTGAATTATCGGCTGGGCATTTTTGGCTTCTTCAGCCATTCCGATTTGACTCGGGAATCGTCGCATCATAGCTCAGGGAACTACGGACTCCTGGATCAGATCGCAGCGCTGCGGTGGGTACAGGACAATATTGCAAAGTTTGGAGGCGACCCGAAGAACGTAACGGTTTTCGGGCAATCGGCAGGGGCCATGGATCTGGGGATGCTGATGACTTCCCCGTTGGCGAAGGGACTGTTTCAGCGCGCCATCGCACAGAGCGGCGCGCCGCCTTTTGCACTGCCATTGTTGGATGAACTTGAAAAATCCAGCGAGAAATGGATTCAGAGCTTGAAACTTCCGGAAGGCCAAAGCGGGATTAGCTATTTGCGCGGGCTCTCAACGACTGAGATCTTCAAGGCTTTGGGAGACCTGAATACCTCTTCCGAATCGCAGGCGCCCATCACGCCCGTGGTTGACGGTTGGGTCCTGCAACGCGAGCCAGCGGCGGTGTTTGCGGCGGGCCAAGAAGCCGGCATCCCAATGATCATCGGGACGACCACGCGAGAGTTTTCTCTAACGCTCTCGGCAGAAAAGTTGCGCACCATCATTCAAAAGACCTACGGAGATGTTGCTCCGAAGGCGCTCCAGGCTTATGGCATAGCAGGCAATGCGGAAGGCACGAATGACCAGTTGTTTGGTCCGCCGTCGGCACAATGGTCCGCTGACACGCAGTTCCGCTGCCCCGCAACAACGCAGGCCATCTGGCACAATGCAGCCCATCAGCCCGTGTACGAATACCAGCTCGAGCGCGCCATTCCCGGCCATGAATCCGAAGGCGCGGTGCATTCGAACGATTTGGTCTATGTGTTCGGTTACTATCCGAAGACGGGAAACATTGGAGGTGTCTTTGGAGAGCCCGATTACAAACTGGCTGATTTGATGGAACAATACTGGACGAATTTTGCGAAAACCGGGAATCCGAATTCAAAAGGTCTACCGGAATGGCCGGAGTTTGATGGATCGCAGGCATACATTGAGTTCACGCAAGATGTGCAAGTACTGACAAAGACAGGATTGCGGCGCGAACAGTGTGATGTGTACCGGGAGAATCTGAGGAGACTGATCGCACAATAAAGGCGGCTAGAGTGTGTGCCGTAGGCTGCGCCTCAATCGATCGCCCTCGCCCCACGGATTAAACAATCCTTGGCGCTGGCAACGGGATGATGTATTTCCCCTTGAAACCTTTCGCTCTAAGCTTTGGAATCAATTCGTCTGCGATGTGCCAGGAGAGAAGCAAGGCATATTCGGGCTGATCTTCGTAGAGGTGAGACTCTTCCATCACCGGGATAAGTGTTCCCGGCATGTATTTGCTGATTTTGAGCGACCCCTTGATTTCCAGAACACAGTCAAGAACCCCGTCGTCAAGACCCACATATTGAATCAGAGTGCTGGCACGTGATGGCGCACCGATTCCGTAAATGCGCTGGCCTTGTCTTTTGACGTCGCGCAATAGGGTGTACAGATCGAGTTTCGATTGGACGACTCGGGCTTTGAATCGTTGCAGACTCTCCGCGCCCAGACCAGCTCGATCTTCATCCGCAAGGATTTGCGCCACTGAATTCTGAACGGGAGCTCGGCCTTTCCGGGCAGCGTACACACGAACCGAGCCGCCGTGCGTTGGAATTCTGCGAGCGTGGATTACCTCCAGGTCGTGCATATTGAGGAGGTACTGAAGGCTGTGGACGGAGTAATACCGGAGGTGTTCGTGGTAGATGGTGTCGTACTGAAGTGTTTCTACGAGACTGTGGAGATAGTGTGATTCTGAAATGAACACGCCCTTCTCGTCGAGGAGCAAAAGAATGCTGTCGATGATGCCGTGAATGTGTTCGATATGCGCGAAGACATTCGTTGCCGTAACGACCTTTGCCGGCCCATGCCGGCGGCGTGTTTCTTCAGCTACTGCGCGCCCGAAGAAGGCGATCGTAGTCGGGATGCCGCGCTCGTTCGCGATGTTTCCAACCTGGCTGGGCTCGATGCCGAAAACGCGATGGCCGCCACGCTGAAAATTACTGAGCAGTGTCCCGTCGTTCGAGCCAATGTCTACAGCAAGATCTTCGGGCCTCATCGGAACGATGGTTTGGGACTCCGTATAGAGGTCCGCAAAGTTATCGCGAAGGATCTTCGTCGTCCCGCTGGTGTAGGGGTATCCGGGTGGAAAGAGAATCTCCTTGTCCACGATCAACCCCAGTTGGACAAGCGCACACTGCGGGCACGCCAGCCAAAGAGCAGGGTACGCCGGCTGCTCCTTGGGGAGTTCCCCAATGGTTCTCATTTGATTCACGGGAGGCAGATAACCCAGGAACAAAATCTGCCGCAGCGGTGTGTAATTGCAGATCTGGCACCGCTCGACGACGACGCTCGAGCCGGTGCCGGCCGAGGTCTGTGCCGTGTCCACGATGGTCATCTAGGTTTCCTCATTTGCTGCTACGACTGCCGGCGCGAGGTCTGCATTGTCGCGGTACCATTTCGCCGTGATCGCCAAGCCTTCACGCAAGAAAATCCTCGGCGCGTATCCCAGGGTCGAAATTTTCGCAATATCGGGACATCGATGGCAAGTGCCACCGGCCGCAGGAGGGCCAGGCACGACCTCAACGCGCTTGCCGAATAGATCGCCGACCATGCGCGCCAAATCAGCAATCGTTACTTCTTCTTGCGTCCCTATGTTGTAAATGTTGAGATGCTTTCCGCCACGAAGCAGGGCCATTAATCCCTCGATGAAATCATCGATAAAGACAAAAGACCGCGTTTGCGTGCCTGTGCCCTGAATGGGAAAGCGCACCGAATCCTGGCTTGAAGC
>CAYOOS010000318.1:0-5479 GCA_964405585.1 uncultured Acidobacteriaceae bacterium
ACTCTTCATGATTAGTTGGATGCGCGAACCCCGTGAGTGCGCCGCCCGCGGCCCTTGGCACACCGTCAGTGTATCGCAAATTCCGGGGCAGATTGCCGTTGCGAAGAGAATCGCGGGATTTTCAGTATCGATTTTCCAGGAACCGTGAACCGGGAACTTTACGCACGGCGCTTTTATGTGACCGGACGTGTGCAAGGCGTGGGCTACCGCAACTTCGTCGAGCACGTGGCCGGGAAACTGGGCCTGCACGGTTATGTGCGCAACTGCCGTGACGGACGTGTCGAGGTATTTGCCATGGGCTCGCCCGAAAAGCTCGGCCAGCTTCGCGTCGCCCTGGAAAAAGGGCCCATGATGTCCGATGTGGCCGGCTTGAACGAGCAGCCGGACGCGGTGGACACCAGGTACGTCGGGATTTTCACTATTGAGATGACCATCTGACAGGGAGCTCCAACGATGGACGATCTGAAAAAATTGATTCGCGAAGTGCCGGACTACCCCAAGCCGGGAATCCTCTTTTACGATGTAACCACGCTCTTGAAAGACAAGCAGGGCTTCCGCACTTTGATCGACCGGCTTTGCGCCCACTATGTAGGCCACAAAATTGATCTCGTCGTGGGCATCGAAGCGCGCGGCTTCATTCTCGCTCCCGCTCTCGCCTACAGCTTGAACGCCGGATTCATTCCCGTGCGCAAGCCCAACAAGTTGCCCGCCAAGACCGCGCGGGTTTCCTACGGGCTCGAGTACGGTAACGACACTCTGGAGATCCACGAAGACGCCGTTCACGAGGGCCAGAACGTTCTGCTCTGCGACGATCTGCTGGCCACCGGCGGTACCGCCGCTGCGGCAACGCAACTTATCCGTTCACTCGGCGGACACGTGGACGGCGCCGCTTTCGCCATCGAACTGAATTTCCTGCATGGCCGCGAACGCCTTGCCGGCATGGACGTCTTTTCCCTGATTCAATACGACAAGTAGGCAGGAATCACGGGCGGCAATTCTGCGTTTTACTTTTTATGCGCGCCACGCTGCCGCAGCGCCTCAAACAGCACCACGCCGGTAGCCACGGAAACGTTCAGGGATTTCACCGGGCCGCTAGTGGGCAGCGACACCACAAAATCGCAACGCTTCCGCGTCAATTCGTGCAAGCCTTTTCCTTCGCTGCCCATCACGATCCCTGTCGGCGATGTGTAGTCCACTTCCGTGTAGCTCTTCTTCCCTTCTTCATCTAGTCCCACCAGCCAGTATCCCGCTTCCTTCAACTCCTCCATCGCGCGCACCAAATTGGTAACTTTGGCGATGGGCAGATGCGCAATCGCTCCCGCCGAAGCGCGCGCCACTGTGTCCGTCAGCCCCGCCGCGCGCCGCTCGGGAATCACCACGCCGTGCGCTCCCGCAGCCAGCGCCGTGCGAATCACCGCGCCAAGATTGTGCGGGTCTTCCACGCCATCGAGCAGCACAATCAGCCCGGCCTGATTCTTAACGCTGTTGGCTTGCGCCAGAATATCTTCCAGCGTGGACGCCGGCCGCGCGGCCGCCATCGCCACCACTCCCTGGTGGTCACGCGTATTGGCCAGCCGGTCGAGTTGCCCACGGTCCTCGAAGCGCACGGGTATGTCGCGTGCGCGCGCCAGTTGCACAATCTCTTCGATGCGCGAATCCTGCCGTCCCTTGGCAATAACAATGCGGTCGAACGCGCTCCCCGCTTCTAGCGCCTCGCGCACCGCGTGAATTCCAGTGAATCGGTCCATGGAGATAAAGTTTACAGTTTTCGGTAGTCAGTTCACAGTGCACGCCGCGCTCAGACCCGTCATTTCGAGCGCAGCCTGCGAAGCGAGAAACGGTTTCGCATCGCACGTCTTTTGTGCGATGAAATCTCTTTCCCGTGATGCCAAAACCTGTCATCCCGACCGGAGCCGCCCGAATTTTTCTTCCGCGCCGTAGTCTGGCGCGTCGGGTCGCGGAGTGGAGGGATCCCTCCGCCGCGTTGAGCTGCTCCGCGAACCTACGTCAACGCCACCCAGACAACCCTTTACTCCAACGCAGCGCAAAATTCCAATATCCGTGCACGCACGTTCTTGACAGGCACAGCAAACGGCAGCGCCGCCGCTTCATCCACCAGCAGAATCACGCGGTCGAGTTCGCCCTCGCCACCCCGTCCTGCCAGCGCCAGCCGTATCGGATGAAAGAGATCCCGGCCGCGCACTTCCAATGTCTCCTTCAAATGCGTCACCACGTCCTTAAAGCGGTCCGAAGTGAACGGCCCACCGTCAAGCAGCAGCAACGCAAGATGCCGCACCACATCGCGAGCCGCATAGCGGCTAAGAACCGCGTGAGCCTCCGTGGAGCGCATCACTGCCGCAGCGTCATACGCGAATACGAGACGCAGCAAATTTGCGAGCCCGACGCGATCCTCCGCAAAATGCCCGAGCAGCGCCGCGGCGTGTTCGCAAAACACCAAGTGCTCAGGCGAGGGCTCGGCCTGCAGCCACTGGTTTTCGCGAAGCAACGCAAGTACATCATCCCCGCGAAGCGGATTTTCGCGCACCGGATGCGGCTGAATGTGCTCAGGTGTGGACATGAAGGGATTCTAGCGCAGCTTCAGAATGCAGGGACTTGTTCTGCTGCCAATCGGGACAAATCAAAATCAAGGCGCGGACAGCGTGACGATAATATGCGCGGCGATGGCTTCTCCCCGGCCCACCGCGTCAACGCCTTCGTTGGTCTTGGCTTTCAGGTGGATTTTCTCGACGGGAACACGCAGCGATTTGGCCAGTGCCTCGCGCATCTTCGGGAAATGCGGGCCCAACTTCGGGCGCTCCAGAATCACCACCGCATCCACATACTCGATCGCGAAATGCTTTTCATCCAGAAGTTTCCGCGCGTGCTCCAGAAAGATCAGGCTGTTCGCGCCCTTCCACTTCGGATCGCTGTCCGGAAAGTGTGTCCCGATGTCGCCTAGCCCCGCCGCTCCCAGCAGCGCGTCGCACAACGCGTGCGCCACCACGTCGCCGTCCGAATGTCCCACCGGGCCTTTATCGAACGGCACTTCAATCCCGCCAACAATCAGCTTCCGCCCCTCGGCCAGCCGGTGCAGGTCATACCCAATGCCGCAGCGTACGCTCATGCTTTTTTCTGCTCGGCGTGAAGATAAAACCGCGCCAGGTCCATGTCCGCGGGCCTGGTGATCTTGATGTTGCGCTCGGAGCCTTGTACAACAATCACGTCGTGGCCCATGCGCTCCACCAACGCGGCCTCGTCGGACGCATTCAGGCCATCGCCTTCGGCCAGCGCGAACGCTTCCTTCAGCAACCGCGTCTCGAAAACTTGCGGCGTCTGCGCCAGTACGATGCGTTCGCGCGGCACCGTCGCTGTTATCAACGCAACATCCTGCGGCAGGCTGGCGCGTTTCACTTCTTTCACCGTGTCCATCGCCGGGACGCCCAGAATCGCGGCCTTGCAGCGGCGCGCTTCTTCAATCACCCGCGTGATCAGCTCCACAGTCACGAACGGCCGCACAGCGTCGTGCACCACCACAAGTTCCGTATTGTCGCCCACCAGATTCAGCGCCTGGGCCACCGAACCTTGACGCGAATCGGCGCCCTTGATCACGCGCACCGGCTGCGTGAATTTTTCTTCGCGGATGCGCGCCTCCAGCCGCTCCACATTATCCGCGCGCGTGGCCACGATGATCTCCGAGATCAGCGGGCACGCCGCGATGCGGCGCAAGCTGAGGATGACGATGGGCACGCCATCCAGTTCCAGAAATTGTTTCGGTGTCTCCGCGCCCATGCGCGTGCCGAGACCTGCAGCAGGAAGAATCGCAGTGATATGAGTCATAGGATGAAAGCAGTCCGGCTGAAGCGATCTATCCCTGGCTTAAGCGCGGGTTGCGGAAAGTTGAGTGTACCTCAAGCAGGCACAGGAAGAAAAACCCTGGCGAACGAATTTCGACTCCATCAACAGATGGGTTCCCCAGAGTGGCTAAATCACTGAGTTTCGCTATCGGAATAACGCTTGCGGGCACCCGGCTCCAGTGTCTCCGTGGACTCCGGCCGCCGCGGCTCATTGCCGTTATCGGTTCCATTACCGTTGGCAGGCAACGCAGCGTCCGACCGTGAATTCGCCCCCGCCGCTTGGGCCATAGCGCGCACGCTGGATTGCTCGCCGCGCTCGTCCAGCCGCCCAAAAATCATTTTGCCCGCCGGGGTCTGGTGCACCGAGGTAACCATGATGTCCACGGTGCGATTGATCAGCCGCCGCGCTCCATCCACGACCACCATCGTGCCGTCGTCCAGATACGCAACGCCCTGCGAGGATTCTTTCCCCTCGCGCAAAATCAGCACGCGCATGGATTCGCCCGGCAGCACCGCAGGCTTCATAGCGTTGGCCAGTTCATTCACGTTCAAAATGGCGATGCCCTGCACGCGCGCCACCTTGTTCAAATTGAAGTCGTTTGTGACGATCTTCGATCCCGTGCGCCGCGCCAGCTCAACCAACTTTTGATCCACGCCAATACTCGCCGGAATATCCTCTTCCAGAATCCGAATCTCCAGCCCGGGAAGCTTCTGCATCCGCTGGAGCACTTCCAGGCCGCGCCGCCCGCGCTGCCGCTTCAACGGATCGCCGGAATCGGCCACAAGTTGCAGTTCGTGCAATACAAACCGGGGCAGCCCCAGGGTGCCATCCAGAAAATGTGTTTCGCAAATGTCCGCGATCCGCCCGTCAATTAGCACGCTGGTGTCCAGCAGCTTAAAGGTCGTTGCTTCCGAAGACAGGGCTGGGGCGCGACGTGGCTGAGCGAACCACGGCAACTCTTCCCCCTTGCGGGAGCCGATGACCAACCCCAGGTAAGTGAGGGCAAACAACGTGATGAATTCAAAGAAGGACTTGGCGGGTTCAGGCTCGGCGGTGCGCGAAATAACGAGGGTAACGAGGAGGGCAGCCAGGAGACCGCAGAGAGCGCCTGCGGCTCCTCCCACAAGCCCGCTAATCTCCGCGTGGCGCAGACGCAATTCCGCAAGCAGAATCACCATGGCAACAAAAAAGCCCAGCCCTGCGGCGGCAAGTCCGTGGAAGCCGAACGGAGAGATGGTGTAGCAGAGGGTGACGCTCGCACCGAGCAGGACCAGGCGCACGGCCCAGGAATCCCACTCGCGGCCCAGGATTCCAGAGGAAGCGCGAGCCACAGCACGCGAGCCCTCTGCTCTCGCGCTCGGCTCAGCTATCCGGGACGGGGCGCCACCGTCATCCTTGATTCCGGAACCGTTCATGGGGCCTCCCTCTTCCATCAAACTTGAGTAACCCCGAACTGGGCGGCCACGGAGTGTAGTGTGGAAGAAAAAGAGGCCAAGCCTTTCGGAACTCGGAATGCGGTGCCTTGTATACTCTTGTATCAAGGCATTCGTCAAGTGTTGTTTGCCGATACGAGGAAAAGGTTTTGTACTCTCAGGAAAGGGCTCGTCCAGGTCCGTTTATTCCA
>CAYOOS010000319.1:0-5461 GCA_964405585.1 uncultured Acidobacteriaceae bacterium
ACTTCTCGTCGCGGACAGCGGCAGCCTCGCCGCACTCCGGCAAAAACCCCGCGCGATTTTCGATGTGTGTCCGTCGCCGCCTCTGCACATGTCTGAATTTGCGGCGCAGAATTTGATCGACCTTGCGCGTGCCTGGATTCCTGCCGAAATTATTTCAATGCCGCTATCGGGCGCGGCAGCTCCCGTAACGTTGGCCGGCACGGTCGTTCAACATGCCGCCGAATGCATCAGCGCCATCACCATTCATCAACTGGCACAGCCGGGCGCTCCCGTGGTCTGGGGCGGTGCGCCCGCTATCTTTGACATGCGCAGCGGCATCACTCCAATGGGCGCCATCGAAACAGCCATGTTGAATGTTGCCTCCGCGCAGGTCGCGAAATCGTTTGGACTCCCCACGCATGGCTATTTGATCGGCAGCGACGCGAAATGTCTCGACGCGCAAGCAGGCCAGGAAAGCGGCGTCGCCGCGATCATGGGCGCTCTCGGCGGGATCAACATGATTTCTGGAGCAGGCATGCTCGATTCGCTGGCCTGCCACAGTGCGGAAAAGCTCGTCCTGGATGCGGAGTCCATCGCCATGGCACAGCGACTCTTGCAAGGGATTCAGCCACGGACGGAGTCCTTAGCCCTGGAAATGTTCGCAAAGGCCGGCGCGCAGGGCGACTTTCTGAAAATCCCCGAAACGCGAAAGTACTTCCGCATGGAGCAGCTTCTTCCTTCAAAAGTAATCGACCGCGGCTCGTTACACTCTTGGGAACAGTCTGGCAAAAGAGATACATTTACTCGTGCCCGTGAACAGGTGAAGGAACTCGTCGCCGCTTACAAACGGCCAACGATTTTGCCCAAAGTCGAAAACGATTTGCGAGCCATTGTTACCGAACAGGCGACACGTGCAGGCATGACGGAATTACCCGGAATTTGATGACGAACCCTTGAATCGAGAGCAGATCGCATGACACAAAGTTCTGTTTTGCATGAGACAACGCAGTTCCGCAGCGACTGGCAGTTGGCCATTACCGTAGACATGGTCTTGCGTGGCCAGGGCGCCGATCCCCTGAAAATTCGCGCGCGCCAGCCTCAACTCGTGGCTCTCGCAGAGCGGGCGATCGCCGAAGGTACTCGGTTGATCCATCCACAGGCGGCCTTTCGCCGTTTGGACATCTGTGCGCTCTCTCAGTCTTGCGTGACCCTCAAAGGCGGCAGCGAATTGCAAGGTTTTGGAATTGCCCGTAAGCTCGCCGGGTGTCGCGGAGTGTTTCTCGCCGTGGCCACTCTCGGGAAAGAACTGGAAGAGGAGATGACCAAAGCGGCACAAACGAATTTGCCTTGGGAGTTCGCGCTGGATGGCTTCGGCACCGCGGCGGTTGGCGTTCTGTCCAACTCAATTTGCCGCTACATTGCTGAACTGACTGCCAAAGAAGGTCTGCGCGCCACGAATCAGTCCTATCCCGGCATGCGCGGCTGGTCGCTTGCGGAAGGACAGACTCAGATCTTCAGTCAGGTTGATGGGCAATCCATCGGTGTCGCTCTCAATCCTTCGTTTTTGATGGTGCCGCGTAAGTCACTTTCCATGGCTGTTGGGTTCGGCACCCAGGAGCAGCCTCCTGTCCATCTCTGCGATGAATGCAGCGTTTCCGCAAAGTGCCGTCACAAGCCGGATGACCGCTGAATTGCTCCATGGCCAACCACCAGAAACACCTGATCGTTGAACTGCAACCCATTGGAAGGCGCGCGGAAATTACGCCCGGGGAGACTCTGCTGTCTGCGGCGCAGTCCGTTGGTGTGGAATTGCAAGCAGTCTGCGGTGGAGTAGGCACCTGCGGCCAATGCAAAGTGCACCTCATCGCAGGATCGCTCTCCGCCGCCACTTCGCAGGAAACGGAAAAACTCGGACCGGAACTTCTCGCCGCAGGCCATCGCCTCGCCTGCCAGGCCATGCCGGAAAGCTCCGTTACGGTGGAAATTCCGCCGGAGTCTCTCACTTCTTCGCAACGCGTTCAAATCGATGGCCGTGAAATCGCAGTTGCGGTGGATCCCTTGGTGCAACCATTCGATCTTATCGTTGACACTTGGGAGCCAGGCACGCTCCGGCAGGCCATCCTTCACGCCGCGGGTTCGGATGTGCACTTTTCCGAGAGCAGCCTCAAACCACTTTCCGAATCCGCCAATCATTCCGCAGGTCAGTTCCGCGCCGTAGTCAGCAGGGAATCATCGCCTGCCACGCTGGTCAGCATACTTCCTGAAAAGAGTCGTATCTTCGGCCTCGCAGTTGACCTGGGAACAACCAAGCTTGCCTCTTACCTCGTGGATTTGGAAACCGGCAAAACTGTCGCGCAACGTGGATTGATGAACCCCCAGATTGCCTGCGGCGAAGATGTGATCAGCCGCATTTCTTACGCCGGCCATGGTGGCGGAGCTGCTCAGCGGCTGCAGCTCAGGGTTATTGAGACGCTGAACCAGATGCTGCGCGAATCTTGTAGCGACCTCAGCATCTCGCCCGGGCAAATCGTGGAGATGGTCGTAGCCGGGAACACGGCAATGCATCATTTCTTTGCGGGCCTGCCCGTTCAACAGTTGGGCCAGGCGCCTTACCTGCCGGCGACCACCGAGCCTCTTCATCTGTCCGCGCGCGATCTCGGTTTGCAGATTGCTGCGGGCGCAATCATTTACACTCCGCCAAATATCGCCGGTTATGTCGGTGGAGATCACGTGGCCATGCTTATTGGAATCGACGCCGGCTCTCTCAAGTCAGGTCCTCCATTCCTGGCCATCGACATCGGCACCAACACCGAACTCACTCTCAGTGTGAACGGCCGTCTCCTGACCTGCTCGTGTGCGTCCGGGCCCGCCTTTGAAGGCGCGCACATCCGCCACGGCATGCGCGCCGCCCCCGGGGCCATCGAACGCGTCCTCCTCGAACGCGGCAACATTCAGATCTACACAATCGAAAGGCGCTTGCCCATTGGCATCTGCGGCTCCGGGATTCTCGATGCCATTGCCACCCTGCTCGATGCCGGTGTCCTGGAATCGCGCGGCAATTTACGCAAAGGCGCGGAACGCGTGCGGCAGAACGGCAACGGCGGCGAATTCATTCTGGTCAACGCGCAAAATTCTGGCAGCGGCAGCGATATCGTTTTGACGCGGCAGGATATCAGCGAAATTCAATTTGCCAAAGCTGCGATTCGCGCCGGAATTGAGATTCTCCTCGAAGTCTCCGGCATCGACGCCTCAGCGCTGGAACAATTTATCATTGCAGGAGCTTTCGGCAGTTATCTGGATGTACAAAGTGCCGTCCGCATCGGGCTGTTTCCAGGCATTCCCGTCGACAAATTCCGTCAGGTGGGAAACGCCGCGGGGATTGGCGCAAGGCAGATGCTTATTTCCAACTCCCGGCGCCGCTTGGGGGAGTCGCTTGCCAGACAAGTCGAATACGTCGAACTGGCCAATCACCCGCATTTTCAGGATAAGTTTGCGCAGAGCCTGTTTTTCTAAGAATTACGCCAGGCCGCTGGTACTTTGAAACGCAGAATCCTGCGCCAGCATGCGGATGAATTCTGGACTTGTTCCGCAGCAACCTCCAACAAAAGTTGCGCCAGCATTTGCCAGTTCCTTTGCCGCTCCCGCGAATTCTTCCGGCGTCGTCTTATATTTGGCTACTCCCCCCACGATTTCAGGCAGTCCCGCATTCGGCTTCATCCAAACTGGCAGGTTGCACACTGCCACCAGGCGTTTGCAGATCGCGATGTACTCTCGCGCGCCAACCCCGCAATTCGCTCCGATTCCGTGCACCCCTTCGCTGACGAGTGCATTGGCGACTTGTTCCGGCGTAGCTCCCATGATCGTCCTGTCGCGATTCTTGCCGGAGTCATAGACGAAGGAAGCAATCACAGGCAAGCCGGCTTCGAGCGCCGCCGCTGCCGCGATCTTGGCCTCCGCAACATCAATCATGGTTTCGATCAGAAGGGCGTCGGGACCTTCCTCCGCCAGCGCTCGAGCTTGCGCGGAAAATGCGTCACGGAGTCGCTCGGGCGTAACTTCTTTCGCCACCAGCATCTTTCCGCTCGGGCCCATCGATGCAAACACCAGCGCCCTATGCCCTGCTGCTTCTCGCGATATCTTCACGCCGGCGCGATTGATCGCTGCACACCGCCCGTCCAGCCCATGTGGTGCCAGGCTGATGGGATTCGCGCGGAACGTATTTGTCAGAATCACCTTGCTTCCCGCCTGCAGATAGCTCTCTGCAACCTGGCGCACCATTTCTGGTTTAATCAGATTCCATTCGTCCAGGCAGGCTCCCAGTGGCGCGCCCAGCTTCTGCAATTCGGTGCCCCACGCGCCATCGGCTAGGGTAAGCGACCCGCGAACACACTCACCAAAGTTCATATGGTCTCTTCGAGATCAAATTTAACCCACAGTATACTCCCCCAGAAGACGGCGCGATTTTCACTAGCTCAGCTCGCACTCATTGGAAACTGAACCAGCAAGTTCATTTTTATGAGGTTGTTTGCGCTTGGCCGGGGTCATAAGATGTTAGCCACGTGGAGTTTGCAATCCTCGCGAAAGCAACCCAAACCAAATGGCAGGCTCAAAGACAATGAAACTTCTAGGGATTGACGTCGGAACTGGTGGGACGCGTGCCGTGTTGATCGATCAGTTGGGGCGTGTTCTTTGCAGCGCTACGGCAGAACACGCTCCCATGAGTTCCCCGCAAATTGGCTGGGCGGAGCAAGATCCGCAGGATTGGTGGCGAGCGGCGTGCCGCGCGATCGCCGAATGTCTCGCAAATGGGAAGGTCCAACCGAATGAAATTGATTCCATCGGCCTCACTGGTCAAATGCACGGCCTCGTGCTGCTGGATGAAAACGATAACGTGCTGCGCCCTTCGATCATTTGGTGCGACCAACGCACCGGCGAAGAATGCCGCGAAATCACGGAGCAGGTCGGCGCCCGCCGTTTGATTGAGCTCACCGCCAACCCCGCGCTAACGGGCTTCACTCTCCCGAAGATCTGGTGGGTGCGCCGGCATGAACCGCAAATCTGGGCGCGCGTTCTTTCCATCCTACTGCCCAAAGACAACGTGCGATATCGCCTCACCGGCGTGCGCGCAATTGATGTTGCCGAAGCTTCCGTCACGCTGATGCTGGATGTCGTCAACCGCAAATGGTCTCAGCCCATCTTGAAGATTTCGCAGTTGGATGAAGGCTTGCTACCGAAAGTTTACGAATCCCCCGAAATCACCGGAGAAACTTCCGAAGCAGGCGCCCGGGCGGCCGGACTTCGCGCCGGTATTCCCGTCGTTGCAGGTGCCGGCGATCAGGCCGCGGGCGCCGTCGGCATGGGCATTGTAAAAGCGGGCGCCGTCAGCGCGACGATCGGAACCTCCGGCGTGGTCTTTGCCGCAACCGCCAAGCCAGTGCTGGAACCGCTGGGCCGCATTCACACGTTTTGTCACGCAATTCCC
>CAYOOS010000320.1:0-5449 GCA_964405585.1 uncultured Acidobacteriaceae bacterium
TGCATCACCACCGCTGGCATAGTAATGGTAATGTGACGAGATGAACAGTGCGCACGGGACCAAGGTAATGTGCGCCCCGTCACGTTATACTGAGATGTGAAGCAAACTCCCGCAAAATCTGCGCTGCCGCAGCCCGCAGCGCCGCAAAAACAGGGCAAAATCCTCGCGCTCGACTACGGCCGCAAGAAAATCGGCCTCGCCCTCGCCGACTCCGAAGCCCGCATCGCCGCGCCTCACGACACCCTGGAACGCGTCAATCGCAACGAGGACATGCGCCGCCTGCGCGAATTTGTCCGCGAACACAACGTCCAGCAGATCGTTGTCGGCCTGCCCCTCCGCCTTGACGGCACGCACGGCGACATGGCCGAAGAAACCACCGGGTTTGCCAACCGACTCCGCAAACAGGTCGGTGTCCCCGTCGAAATGATCGACGAACGCCTGACCAGTTGGGAGGCCGAGCGCATCCTGGAAGAAGAGATGGGCCGGCGCATCACCCATGAAACCACGCATGACGGCAAGCGAAAGCTGATACGTAACGTTCAGGGAAAATATACCGTGGATGCCATTGCCGCCATGGTGATTTTGCGCGAATATCTGTCGCGTGAGGGTTCCACGGAGGAGCGCGCCTAGCGTGAAGGTCCTGGCCATCTTCGTTCTTCTTGTATTGCTGGCGGCGGGCGCCGTGGGCGGATACCTGTGGTATTCCATCGAAAAACCGTTCGGAATCTTTCCTACGGAAGGCGTCTTCGTGGAGGTCCCGCATGGAACCTCGCTTCGCGCTGTTTCGCACCTCCTCGAAAAAAACGGTGTGGTTCGCAATGCCATGGCCTTTGAGATTTACGCCCGGCGTCATCCCAAGCGCACGCCCGTAGCCGGAGAATATTTCTTCGATCATCCGCTTACAGGCAAGGACGTCTTCTGGAAGCTGGCCAACGGCGAAGTTTACCAGCAACCGTTCACCGTGCGTGAAGGCCAGACCATGTACGACATCGCCCGCGCGCTCGAAGCCGCAAAAATCATGCCCGCTAACGATTTCCTGAAGGCCGCCGGCGATCCATCCTTGATCAAGGATATTGCGCCGCAAGCCGCCACGCTCGAAGGATTTCTCTTTCCCGCAACCTATGGCCTTTCCCGCCATCCCGCCGCCGCCGATGTGACGCGCATGATGGTGCGCAAATTCCACGACGCCATCAAACAGATCTATCCGGAAGATCCCGCCCCCGGAGTCCCTGCGCGGTCCACTTCCCTGCTGTCCACAGTGACTCTGGCATCTCTCGTTGAGCGCGAAACGCCCCGGCCGGACGAGCGCCCCATCGTCGCCAGCGTCTACGACAATCGCCTGAAGAAGCGCATGCTCCTGCAGTGTGATCCTACGGTCATCTATGCGCTGGAACAGAGCGACAACTACAAAGGCACGCTCACGCTGAAGGATTTGCGTATCGCTTCGCCCTATAACACCTATCTGCACGCGGGCCTTCCTCCCGGCCCCATCGGCAATCCCGGCGAAGCTTCTCTGCACGCGGCGCTGGACCCCGCGCAAACCGATTTCCTTTATTTCGTGGCCAACACGGAAGGAGGGCACTTTTTTGCCGCCACCCTTGCGGAACACAATAAAAATGTTGCCAAATACCATCGTCTCTTGAAGGGCGAACCCGCGGAGCCCCCGGAACCGCCTGTTGAAAAGAAACACACCGCGCGTCACGTTCACAAAGGCAAACGATGATGGAAGATTTGAAAACGAAAAAAAATCTGATCCTGGAAGCCGCCCGCGCCATCGGCGTTCAGAAGTGGACCCCGGCGGAGATCGACCAGTTGCGGCGCAAACTTCTCGCCGATCATGGCGAAGCCGGTAAAACCAGCAACGACTATATTACCGACGTCCTGAAAACCATGGGTTGGAAGGTGCAGCTCACCGAACGGGAGGAAGCGGAAGAGCGTTTCGAGGAAGAGTTCGAGGACATTCTGCATTTCAAAACGTTGCCCGACGCGGAGGTCAGCCTGACGCGCCTGGATGAATTGATGCGGCGCTTCAAAGTCCACGGTGAAGACGCCGCGGTGCAACGCGTCCTGGAAATTGCCCGCCTGGGCAAACGCCGCGCGGAGATGATTTCGCACAATCGCAAGGTCGAAGCGCACAAACGCGAGGAAAAAAAGGAAATTGCGGAGTGGTTCCGCATCTGGCTGGAGACCCCGGACGCCTTCTTTGACTGGCTCGACGTGCGCAAAGCCTCGCCCGGCTTCCGCGAAAAATTCGGGGAAACCGAGGAGGAGTAGCGTTGCAACCGGAAACGAACGCGCCCGAACTGCCTCCCTATTCTCTCGACGTTCAGGCCCTCGAACTCGGCTCCAATACCAAAGCCATCGGTCTGGAACTTCTGGAAACGGAAAGCCGCGAGCCTCTGCGCGGAAACGAAGCGGCGCAAATCTGGGCTGCCGCCTTCCCGGCTCTGGCGGAAAAGGAAGTTTTCCTGCTTGATTTTTTCAGCCACATCGAACGCGTGCGTGAATTTTGCAACATGCACGCCATTCCTTATCGTGAAGCCGCCCCGCGCTGCCTGGTGATTTCGCAGCCTTCCATCGAACAACTCCGCCACTTGCTGGCGCGCTTCGAAGCGGAGACATTCGGCATGCGCGCCGGGCCTGCCGCGCAAGATTCGGATCCCGCTCTTGAAAACGAGCTTTCAGTTCGTGGAATGGATGCGTATCAGACGGCCTACACGCGCTACGCCTTTTGCGCTGTGGTTGAGCCCGAGGATGCCTGGGTTACCGTGTTAAGCGAAACCCTGTGGCCCAGCGAAGTGATCCGCAGGGTGAGGCCCGCGCTGCAACCGTTCGACGTCTACATCGCCCGGCCCCAATAAACCGCTGGACTGCGCTAAACTGGAAGCGCGCTTTCTTGGCCGTTTGACCCGCTCCCTCGTGGTTGTTAAATTGCTTCTTCTACGTTCCGTACAAGGGAATTCATTGATGTCACGCGTTTGCATCTGCATGGTTTTGCTGACACTGTCGCTCGCCGCTTGCGGCTGTGGCGGCCATGTCCACCAGGTCACCACCGTTCCCGCCGCGCAGCGAGCGGTGGCGCTGGATGCCACGGAGGAGCAACTTTTGGAGCGCTACAACGCCTTCGCGCGTGGCCTGCAAACCGTGAATGCCACGGTGGAATTGAAACCAATAGCGGGCTCGAAATACAGCGGCGTGATTGACGAATATCACGAGGTCAAAGCTTTCCTTCAGGCTTCGCGTCCCTACAACATTCGCATGATCGGGCAAGTGCCCGTGGTCGGCAAAACCGTGTTTGACATGGCCAGCGATGGCCAGGAGTTCGAAGTTTCTATCCCCTCAAAAAATAAATTTCTGACCGGCCCGGTTTCCCTCGAGCGTCCAAGCAGCAAGCCCATCGAGAATTTGCGTCCCCAGCATCTGGTGGACGCGCTGCTTTGGCCGGAAGTGCGCAAGGAAGAGACTGCCTTCATCGAGGAATTCAACGACGAGGACGCCCGGTATTACGTTCTGACCGTGTTGCGCGGCGGGTACAAGAAGGAGAGCCTGCGGAAAGTATGGTTTGATCGCACGGACCTGCACGTCTCGCGCCTGCAATACTTCGGCCCGAAAGGTGCTCTCCTCTCCGACGTGCACTATGCGGACTGGCAGGGAGTTGCGGCAACCAACATGCCTTCGGGCAACGCTCCCATCGGAGATTTCCCACGCGTGATTCGCATTGATCGTCCCCACGATGAATATCGCCTGGACATGAACGTCACGAAGATTGCTTTGAATGAGCCGCTGGATGCGGAGCGCTTCAAGCTCGCGCCTCCGGCTGGCGCTGAAATTGTGCAACTGGGCGGCGCCGCCGAGGATAAGAAGCCATGATGGGCCATCTCGTGGTGCGCAATCTGTTTCACCGGCCCATGCGCACGCTGATCGGCGTCGCCGCCATTGGCGTGGAAGTGATGCTGGTTATCATAATCGTCGGCCTCACCTCCGGCATCCTCCGCGAAACCGCCAAGCGCATCGAGGGCATTGGCGCGGACATCATGGTGCAAGCGCCCGCCGCGCAAATCCTTATCGGCTTCAGCGGCTCTCCTATGCCCATCAAGATCGCCGACAAGATTGCGGAACTCAAATACGTCCAGGCGGTCTCCCCCGCCCTGTTGCAATTCAATTCGTCCGGTGGAGTTGACGTCGTTTACGGCATCGATCGCGATACCTTCCGAGACGTCTCCGGGGGATTCGTTTTCCTAGCCGGCCACGATATGGAAGGCCCCGATGATCTGATCATTGACGATTGGGCTGCCAAAGCAAAGAAGCTAAAAGTGGGCGACACCTTCAACCTGTTCAATCATGACTGGAAAGTTGCGGCGATCGTCGAGCATGGCAAGGGGGCGCGGTTATTCGTTCCCATCGCCACCCTTCAGGATCTTGTCGGCGCTCGCGATAAGGCCTCCATCTTCCTGGTGAAATGCACGCATCCCGATCACACGGAAGACGTCATGGCCGAGATCAAGGAACTCTTGCCGAATCATCCCGTCCGCCCGTTGAAGGATTTCATGACCCTGATGACCTCGACGAATATTCCCGGGCTGCAGACTTTCATCAACGCCATGATCGCCCTGGCCGTCACCATCGGCCTGCTCGTCATTTTCCTCACCATGTACACCACGGTGCTCGAACGTACCCGCGATATTGGCGTCCTGAAATCCCTGGGCGCCAGCAAGATTTTGATCGTGCGCGCCTTGCTGGCGGAAACTTCCCTCTTGTGCTTGCTTGGCATTGCTGCCGGCATAGGCCTCAGTTACCTCGTCCGGGCAGGGTTTCTCTTGCTCTGGCCCACGCTCTCGATTCTGATTACACCGGAATGGATTCTGAGGGCTGCGCTCATCGCTTTGGTAGGTGCCGTGTTTGGCGCAAGCTATCCCGCGTGGGTGGCCAGCCGAAAGGATCCCGTGGAAGCGCTAACCTATGATTAAGGAGCCTGGAAAACTAGGCACAAATGGCAATCACAGTTACAATACGTTCGATTACTGACGGAACGTTGGACCCAGAGCGGAAGCCCTTGGAACCGATACTCAAAACCGAGAATCTCTGGAAGCTGTATCACGCGGGTAAGGTCGAGGTCCCAGCCCTGCGCGGCGTGAATTTCGAGGTATTCCCCGGCGAGGCCGTTGCGGTAATGGGGCCCTCGGGCTGCGGGAAGTCCTCGCTACTGTATGTGATTGGCGGGCTCGCGCGCGCCTCACGCGGCCAGGTCCTCGTTGATGGCAATGATCTCACCGCCATGGGCGACGCGGAACGCACCAAGCTCCGCCGCAGCAAGATCGGTTTCGTCTTCCAGCGCTTCAACCTTTTGCCCACCCTGACCGCCAGGGGCAACATCGCCATCGCGCAATACATTCACGGCGACGGCTACGATCCGCACCGCTTCGATGTCGTCACCAAGATGCTTGGCTTG
>CAYOOS010000321.1:0-5448 GCA_964405585.1 uncultured Acidobacteriaceae bacterium
CCCACGTATACTATTCCCACAAATTCCCGTGTCCCAACCCACCACCACCGCCCAACGCCCCACCAACCGCATCCTAGCGCTAACCATCGCCTTCCTAACCGCCGTTTGGGCCATCAACTACATCACCGCCAAAATCGCTCTTCGTCACATCGACCCACTCACCTTCGCCTCCTTCCGCCTAGTCCTGGCCGGAATTTTCATGTTCGCAATCTATCTTTTCTGCCTGCGTCTCCCCGCCTTTGCCGACGCCGCCCGCGCCCGCCGCATCGGCTGGACCCGCCACGATCTCTGGATCTTCCTCTATCTTGGTTTCTTCGGCGTCGCCATCAATCAATTCTGCTTCACGGTAGGCATGCGCTACACCTCCGTCATCCACTCCGCCATCATCAGCTCTCTTTCTCCCATCTACACGTTGATCCTCGCCGTCCTCTTCCGCTTGGAAAACGCTAGCCTCCGCAAAGTCCTCGGCATGCTGGTCGCCTTCGCCGGTGTAATCCTCATGTCCGCAGGTGCCGGTCTCAGCCGCCACTCCCCTTCGCTTCTCGGCGATGCCATCACCCTCACCGGCTCTCTCGGTTTCGCCATGTACGTCGTTCTCGGCAAACGCGTCGCCGCTCGCTACGATCCGCTCACCATGTCCATTTTCAACTCCTTCTTCGGCGCTCTAATCGTTCTTCCTCTCGCCATCCATCGCGCCATCCTAATCGGCTCCTTCGACCACTGGCGTGCCATCCCCTGGCCCGTTTGGGTTTGCATGGTGTACATGGCCCTCTTCAGCTCCGCCATCGCCTACGCCCTTTATTTCTGGGCTCTCCGCTACTTTGAAGCTACCCAACTCGCCACCTTCACCTATCTCCTCCCAATCCTCGGCATTGCCCTCGGCATCATCTTCCTCGGCGAACGCGGTTCTTGGCTCGAACTCCTCGGCGCCCTCTTCGCCCTCGCCGCCGTCTACTACGTCGAATCCTCCCGCGACCCCAAACCTGTCGTATAATCGTTCAGGAACTCAACCTATGCCGCAAAGTGAAATCATCTTCTCCGTTCAGGAATCGCCGGAAGGCGGTTATGAAGCGCGTGCCCTTGGCCATTCCATCTTTTCCCAGGCAGACACCCTCGATGAGTTGAAATCCATGCTCCGCGACGCCGTCGCCTGCCACTTCGCCGAAACCGAAAAGCCTAGCGTAATCCGTCTTCATCTCGTCAAAGACGAGGTTATTCCCGCTTGAAAATTCCCCGCGATGTCGGCGGCGTGGAACTTGCCCGGCTTCTTTCTCACTTCGGTTACCAAATCACTCGTCAATCCGGCAGTCATATCAGGCTGACATCAAAACGCAAAGGTCCTGAGCACCACATCACCATACCCGCGCACACTCCGCTCAAAGTCGGCACTTTCTCGCAAATCTTGTCAGACGTTGCCCTCTATCTGGAAATCACCCGCGATCAATTACTGCGTGATTTGTTTTCCTGATCTGTAAGGCGTTCCTCGGACGGAAGAACCCGAACAACAGGATTCCAGAGCGCCGAGGGCGCCTGTAGATGGTCAAGACGTTGTTCCTCTCCAGAGGGGGATAGAAAGCCTGGCTAGGAACAGCTCGATTACCGCAAGTCTTTGCCTAGGGAAGGGATACGGCGGGCTTCCATGCAGCAGGCATCTCCAAGACCCCTTCTAGGAAGGGAACAACGTGTTGAAAGATCACAGGCGCCCCACTCGCCCTCTCGGCTCTTTCGACGCAGGGTGCCCCAGGTCAGATTTTCTACCTGGGTCTTGGGGTTCTCCCTTCCTCTCTGTGAACTTTGTGTCTTCTGTGCTCTCTGTGTAATCTTCCTCTTTCTTCAACTTCTCTCTGTGACCTCCGTGTTCCGATCTCTGTGAACTCTGTGTTACCGTCCCTCTTCGCTTCTATCTTCTCTTCTACCGAAACCGTCAACTGAAAACTGTCAACTGAAAACTTGCTCCCGGCCACCGTCCCTCTTTTCATCCCTCCAATGTCCGCGCGAACACCACCCTGTGACCCATGCCACAATTCGTTTTCGCCCCAGGAAACCATCGTTGCCTGTCCTTACGTACATACCTATGCCCAACCCACTCATTCCCATCAACTTATTCGCAATTCCACCACCCGTTGCCATCCCAGCTTTCCTCCCCTCCTATAATGCCATTCTAGCCAACTGTTCACTTTTAGACAGACGCCTCCTCGCCTTCCCCCTACCATTTCTAGTGGGGTTGGCGCTCCCTGACTCCTACGTTCTTTCCTTATCCAGAGAGCACCGCCAACCCTGAGTGAGGCGTTTATGTCCCACGCCGCTGACAGCGATGCCCAATCCTACTTGGCCAGTGTGCGCCCACTTGGCACTTCCTCTTCTCACAGGTGCCGCCCCCTCCACGTCCTCTTCATTCATCGCGAGTCCGCCACAATTGATTCCTGCCTCCACGCGCTCAAGAAGGGCCAATTCATCGTCACCTCCGATTCCGTTTCCAGCCTCGCCCTCTGCGCTCGCCACCGTGGGTCCCCCGCCCACGACGTCATCATCGTCGAGTACCCCAGCCCCAGCATCAAAGGCCCCCAGGCCCTGCAACTCTTTCTGCAAACCGTCCAGCAGAGTGCTCTGGTTTTCATAACCGCCGGCCCCGCCGCGCAATTCCTCGCCGAACTCTCCGCACACGGCCCCTTCGAGTACGTCGAGCGTCAAAATATTTCTCAATTGCCCATGGTCGTTCGCCGCGCCCTCAAGGAAAAGAAGCTCCGTTCCGAACTCGAAGAGGTGGAAAAAGCGTTACGCCATTCGCAAGCCGTCTTCCGCGCACTCGTCGAAAATCCTACCTACGGCGTCTGCCACTGCGATGCCCAGGGCAATTTTCTCGATGTCAATCAGGCCTTCGCCTCCATGCTCGGCTACGCCTCCCGGGACGAACTTCTCGCCGCCAATCGCGATTCCCACATCATTCTCGGCCTTGGCCACTCCCGATCCTTGGCCGAAGTCTTCCACGGCTCGGCAACCTTCCAACCCGTTGAACGCGAATGGAAACGCAAGGATGGCACCATCCTCAAAGCCAGCCTCAGCGGCCGCGATGTCCTGGACGAACAAGGCAATTTCAACGGCTGCGAAATCATCATTGTGGATACTACCAAGCAGCGTTCCCTCGAAGAGCATCTTCGCCATCAGGCCCTCAGCGATTCCCTCACCGGCCTCGCCAACCATCGCCGTCTCTTCGACGTCTTGCACTCGGAAATCGCCCGCTCCCAGCGCTCCGGCCGCGAATTCTCTCTCATTCTTCTGGACCTGGATGGACTAAAACAGATCAACGATCATCTCGGTCACCTCGCAGGCAACCGCGCACTTTGCAGGATCGCTCAAGTCCTCAATGACGCCTGCCGCGATACGGACACCGCCGCTCGTCATGGCGGCGACGAATTCGCCGTCGTCCTTCCGGAAACGGGCGTGGCTTCCGCTTCCCTGGTCACTCGCCGTATTTGCGAACTTCTTGAAAATGAATCCGAAGAGCCACATCTCTCCGTCAGTGTGGGCATTGCCAGTTATCCCCGTGAAGCCGATTCCATCGGCGGCCTTCTCTACGCCGCGGATCGCGCTCTCTACGCCATGAAGTCCCAAAAACCCCGCGCCTTCCGTGCCGCCGCCGGCGTCGCCTCGCACCGCGACGCTCCTCCCGAGTTTCGCCAATCGTCCGTGGATAACACCGATATCCGGAGAAGGGAAGCAGCCCAGGAATGAAACCCCACATGAGAGCGCGCCTTCGTCCGCACCTGACTGGCCAGGCACGCCCCTGGGTCTCTTCCGCTCCGTAGTAGCCGCAGGGCGCGTCCCCGCGCCCTGCGGCTTTTCTCCTGGCCGTCTCCGTTAATCCACCCACACCAGTAGCTGAGGGTGCCCCATCCTTCGCCCGCCTCTGGCGGGAAGGGTGGGCTCCGACGCTCTAAAGCCACCTACTTCTTTTTCCTCTCTTAGGTTTGCCGTCCTCTTGGGTTTGCCGAAATCTGGTGTTCCCGTTCTAACTCCATCCACTCGCGAGCGTCTCCGCCCTTTTGGAGTGCGGCGGCAAGCCGCCGCTTTCACGGCCCCAACCCCACGAAAAAACACCAATCCCCCGCACCGAACCTCCCGGCGGTGCACCACCCTTCGATTTCTTGGGTTTTATTACCTTCCGAAAACTTTCAACTTTCCCCGCGTTCGCCGGGTTCTTGAATCCTCTTCTCTGTGACCTCTGTGTTCCTATCTCTGTGAACTCTGTGTTACCGTCCCTCTTTCTTCTCCCCCTCCGAAAACTGCCAACTGAAAACTGTCAACTGAAAACTCTTCCTACTCGTGCAACACCACGCTCAACAGCGACGTATTGATCTGCAATCCCCCGTTGTACTTGATGAACCCCAACTTCCGGAATTTGTTCATGAAAAAATTCACCCGCGACCGCGTCGCTCCGATCATCTCCGCCAGCATTTCCTGCGAAACCTTCGGCAGCGTTCCGTGCGGCGTATCTTCCTTCCCGTACCGTGCCAGCAACAGCAGCGCCCGCGCCAGCCGCTTCTCGCTCGAGTTAAACAACTGGTCCACCAGGTCCTCTTCCACCCGGATGTTCCGCGTCAGCATGTGCGCGATGAACAAGTCGGAGAATTCGTGCTCCGTCTTCAGCACCCGCATCATCTCCTGCTTTTCGATGAACAATACGGACGTGGGCACGATCGCCGTTGCCGTCGCCATGGAGACCGACTGACCCGCCAGGCACCCTTCTCCAAAGAACTCCCCCGGCCCCAGCACCGCCACCACCGCCTCTTTGCCGCCCTCGTTCGTAACCGAGAGCTTCACCCCGCCCTTCTGGATGTACTTCACACCCAGGGCGCGGTCTCCCTGCGAATAGATTCTTTCGGATCGGCGATACTTTACGATTTGCCGCGCGATCCCGGACGAATCTAAAAAGGCGCGCAAATCAAATGAGGGCGTTCGTAACGCTCTGCGGTTGGCCTTCTTGCCGTTCACTTTGGGCATGTTTAAATAGGGCCCTGCCCAATCCATCTCGCTCTGGTCTTAATTTATTTGATTCCCATTATATACCGCAACTTTCTCCCATCCGCAAGATGCTCTTTTCGTCAACGGACTGCACATCTCCGCGGCTTCTGGCGCACTCGCTCCCCCATTCGCCCAGCGAACAGAATTCGAAGTTGTATAGAACTGTACAGACGCCATTTTACATTCACGTTAGTATGGCCTTGCCGTAATGGACTGGTTCGCTGGTCAGTCCTTCCCCAGAGTTCGTTCCCCACGGCTTTCTGATCGTCAAGGACATCGATCGGTTTTTGCAGTTTACCCTGGAGCTCCCCAGCCTCTCTCCAGACTGCGTCTTCTGGCTAAGGCCTTCGTGGCCCGAAGCCTTCCGTTGTAGCGCAGGGCGAGTCCGCGCTCTATTCAGCCCGCCTCTTTCTGGCGGGAGCCCTG
>CAYOOS010000322.1:0-5437 GCA_964405585.1 uncultured Acidobacteriaceae bacterium
CGGATCATTCCAGTGACCCGGCCCGGCGAACTTTTCCAGGCCCGCCTGTCCAAAACCGATTCTGGCCATGGAATCATAGTTATCTTCAATGTCGCCGGTGGTGCGCCACAGATTGCCTCCGACCGATGCGCCCCATTCCCACACGTTGCCCCAGCCGTATTGGCAGAGACTCAAAACTATGGGCCGCCCGGTCTTCTGCAACGCGCCGTGCATTTTAGTGTAGGCCGCTTTCATTTGTTCGGGAGTTCCCGTGTCCTGGCACCAGTCATATTTCAAATAGTCAAAACCCCAGTCGGCGAAGGTCTGCGCATCCTGCTCCTCGTGGCCAAGGCTGCCTTCGAAACCAGCGCAAGTTTTCGGACCGGGTGAAGAATACAAGCCGATCTTCAGGCCCTTGGAATGGACGTAAGCGGTAAGCGCCTTCATATCGCGGAATTTCCGGTTGGGATGGATGAAACCTTTGTCGTCGCGCTTCCCTTCCCAAGTATCGTCAATATTGATGTAGAGGAAACGGGCGTCCTTCATGCCGCTTGCGACCATGGCGTCTGCCTGGGCCCGAACAGTACGCGCATCGATCTTTTCGGCGAAGTGGTTCCAACTGTTCCAGCCCATCGGAGGGGTTGGAGCAAGATTCTGTTCTTGCGCCGAAACATGTGACGGAATTGCGGCACAGCAAATCAACCCGAAGCTCAGAATCGAACTTGCCAATTTCCCATTCATTTCCGCCTCCGTGCAGTCCGCGTTATGCAAAGAATTTCGACCACAACCGTTTGGTAGAAAGTCACCCGGATCCGCTTATTCTCGCGAATACACCCAGACACCTCGGGCGGTTTAGCAGTGGGATAGCCACCGCGACAGTGGTATAAAGCACCAAGAACGATGAGTTGATGAAGCGAAGATGAGTAAACGCTTTCTCAAGGGGGCAAAGTAAACGTGGCGAAGAGGAAAGTCAACGGGTAAGTTCAGCGTGGAAAATAAGCAGGAAATGAAGTTGCGGCGGGGCGCGCAATTGGATAAAGTATGCAGTTTGTCCTGCTTGGAGAGCGGCGAAGTTATGCCATCGCAGATTCGGCGCTTGCACGTCGTTGACTCGCATACCGGCGGGGAGCCGACGCGTGTCATCGTGGGGGGCGGACCAGAACTTCCCCCCGTGAGTGTGGCCGCGAAGCTGGAGTATCTTCGGGAAAATCACGACTATATCCGGCGAGCCGCGATCAACGAGCCGCGCGGTTCTGAGATCATTGTGGGAGCGTTGCTCTGCAAGCCACTCGATCCCACTTGTGCCGCTGGTGTGATCTATTTCAACAACGTGGGCTACCTTGGAATGTGCGTCCACGGCACAATCGGACTGGTGGTGACGCTTGCCCATCTGGGGAAGATTGGCGTCGGCGAACATCGCTTTGAAACGCCCGTTGGAATAGTAAGCGCGATTTTGCACGACAGCGGAGAAGTAACGGTTGGAAATGTGGCGAGCTACAGAAGCGCGAGCGATGTGGAGGTTGCCGTGCCGGGCTACGGAATCGTACGCGGCGATATCGCGTGGGGAGGCAACTGGTTTTTTCTCGTGAAGGAACCGGTAGTGGAGCCCTCGTTAGAGAAGGTGGAGGAATTGACGAGTTTCGCCTGGTCCATTCGCCAAGCGCTGAAAGACAGCGGCATCAAGGGCAACGGTGTAAACGGAGCGGACGGCAAAGAAGTGGATCATGTGGAGTTATTTGGGCCGTCGCGGGTGGCCGGTGTGCACAGCCGAACATTTGTGCTGTGTCCGGGAAAAGCGTATGACCGTTCCCCGTGCGGCACGGGAACCAGCGCCAAGCTGGCATGCCTATACGCGGACGGCAAATTACAACCAGGGGAAGTGTGGCGGCAAGAGAGCATCGTCGGAAGCGTTTTCGAAGGTAGCGTGCGTATTGAAAACGGGCAAATCCTGCCGCGCGTGAAGGGTTCAGCGTACATCACCGCAGAAGCGGACTTAATCCTCGATCCGGAAGACCCATTTCGCCACGGCATGTCCACATGAGCAGGACGCCGGATGTGTTGGTCGTGGGAGCAGGAATTGTCGGGGCAGCCTGCGCCTACGAATTGGCGAAGGAGAAGATCAAGGTTGCCGTTGTGGAAGCGACCGGGGTTGGGACAGGCGCCACGGCGGCAGGCATGGGTCACATTGTGGCCATGGATGATTCGGAAGCGCAGTTTGCATTGACGCGATACTCACAAAGGTTATGGCAAGAGTTGCAAATGCAATGCCCTGCCACCATGGAATACGAAGAAACGGGAACGATCTGGGTGGCGGCCGACGAAGCCGAGTTGGCGGAAGTGCAGCGCAAACATGAGTATTATGGCGCGCGCGGGGTTGCGACCGACATGCTCGATGCTCAGGCTCTGCGTGAGGCGGAGCCAAATCTCAACAAATCGCTGGTGGGCGGGCTGCGCGTACCGAGCGATGCAGTGCTCTATCCGCCGTGCGCGGCGACATTCCTGATACAGGAAGCGGTGGAGAGAGGCGCGCAAGTTTACACGGGGCATGCGGTGACTTCCATTGGCAAAGGCAGGGCGCTGTTGACGGATGGAACCCGCTTCAGCGCAAAAGTAATTGTAAATGCCACCGGACAATATGCCACGAGGCTAACACCCGGGATCCAGATGAAACCGCGCAAGGGACATCTGGTGATTACGGAGCGCTACGTCGGCAAAATCCGGCACCAACTGGTTGAGCTGGGCTATTTGAAGAGCGCGCATTCCACGCGGTCGGATAGCGTGGCCTTCAATGTGCAGCCTCGAAAAACCGGCCAGTTGCTGATCGGATCTTCGCGGCAGTTCGAGAGTAACGATGGAAAAGTCAACGCGGGAATCGCGGGAAGGATGCTGCGTCGGGCCTTCCAGTACATTCCGGACCTGGCCGCGCTTTCCGCGATTCGAGTTTGGACGGGATTCCGAGCAGCCACGCCGGACAATCTTCCGCTGATCGGGCCGTGGAACGCGGATCCTACAACTTTTCTGGCGACTGGGCATGAAGGGCTGGGCATAACGACTTCTCTTGCCACTGGAAGGCTGATCGCGGATCGATTTCTGGGGCGCGCTTCGGAAATTCCCAGCGAACCCTACTTGCCATCACGTCAGCAGGAAGCCACCAGCCATGCCTGAGCACATCGTGATCCGATTGAACGGGAAGCAGGTAACCGTTCCGGAGGGAACCAGCGTTGCGGTGTCGCTGCTGTCTGCAGGCGAAGCGTGCCGAACCTCGGTTATGGGCGAGGCTCGCGGGCCACTTTGCGGGATGGGAATTTGTTTCGAGTGCCGAGTGACGATAGACGGGAAGAGGCATATCCGCGGATGCCAGGTGCAATGCGAAGCTGGAATGGACATTTCTAGCGATGAGTGAGGCGATCCAAGAACGATACGATGTCGTTGTGGTCGGCGGCGGGCCGGCGGGAATCGCCGCGGCAACTGTGGCGGCGCGCAACGGAGCATCAGTCGCTCTGTTGGACGATAATCCCGGGCTGGGCGGGCAGATCTGGCGGGGCGAGAGCCGCACTTCTACTTCTGCAATAGTTGCGAGGTGGTTCGAAGAGTTTGAACGCTCGAAAGTGAAATGGATTCACCCTGCCCAAGTATTTCACGTGGAGAATGGCAGGTTAATGGCGGAGTCGCCCGAAGCCACGCATGAGATTTTCTTTGACAAACTGATTCTGGCAACCGGGGCGCGCGAACGCTTCCTTCCCTTCCCCGGTTGGACATTGCCAAATGTGCTGGGTGCAGGAGGACTGCAGGCGCTCATAAAATCGGGACTCGCCGTTGCGGGCAAACGGATTGTGATTGCGGGGACGGGTCCGTTGTTGCTTGCGGTGGCCGCCTGCGTGCAAGAACACGGCGGCGAAATTATCGGCATCGCGGAACAGACAACGCAAACAAGGTTTGCGAAGTTTGGAATGAGCATGCTATTTGCGCCTGGGAAGTTCCGCGAAACGGTGAAGCTCGGGTGGAAACTCAAAGGGATTGCGCACTGGAGAAACTGCTGGCCGGTTGCGGCACTGGGAAATGAACGACTGGAAGCGGTGCGGCTTTCGCACGGAGGAAAAATCAAAGAGCTTGCGTGTGACTACCTGGCGTGCGGCTTCCATCTGATCCCCAACACGGAGTTGGCCGAATATCTGGGATGCAAGATTCAAGATGGATTTGTAGTGGTTGATGATGAACTGCAAACGTCCGTCCATGGCGTGTATGCTGCCGGAGAGCCAACGGGAATCGGCGGACTGGAATTAGCGCTGATTGAAGGCCAGATTGCGGGACAAGCCGCGACGGGTAAAACGGTAGAGAACAAGAAATTATTCGAGGCGCGCGCCGCCAGCCGAGTTGCCGTTCGCGTGATGAAGCAAGCATTTGCGCTGCGCTCCGAGTTACTAACCCTGGCAGACGCAGACACGCTAGTGTGCCGTTGCGAGGATGTTTCGTTTGCAAGGTTGCGCGAGCATAAATCGTGGCGCGAGGCAAAACTGCAAACACGGTGCGGAATGGGGCCATGCCAAGGCAAGGTGTGCGGCCCTGCGACTGAATTCCTGTTTGGCTGGAAGACGGATTCCTTACGGCCGCCGCTGTTTCCGGTGCGCTGTGCAAGCCTGGCCGCCATTTCCGCGATTACAGATTCGAGAGAACTGAATGGAGGAACGCAATGAAGTGGAATGGCGTCATGCCTGCCATCACAACCTGTTTCACCGAGAAGTACGAGGTGGATCACGCATTCCTGGCCGATCACGCGCGGTGGCTGATCGAAAATGGCTGCACGGGAATCGTGGCACTAGGATCGCTGGGAGAAGGTGCGACGTTACACCCCGCGGAGAAACTGGCCATCTTGAAAACTTTCACCAAGGCGCTGAAAGGCAAAGCACCGCTGGTAGCGTCCATCTCTGCACTTTCTACGCCGGAGGCCGTTGAGCTTGCCAAGAGCGCCGAGGGAGCGGGCTGCGATGGGCTGATGATACTGCCGCCCTATGTTTATAAAGGCGATTGGCGAGAGATGAAAGCATACGTGGCCACGGTGCTGAGAGCGACAAGCCTCTCCTGCATGCTGTACAACAATCCCGTCGCCTACGGCACGGATTTTCTTCCCGAACAGATTGCGGAACTGGCGAAGGAGCACGCGAATCTTGCAGCAGTGAAGGAATCCAGCACGGATGTGCGCCGGGTGACGGCAATTCGCGCTTTGCTGGGCGAGCGGCTGGCCGTATTTGTGGGCGTGGACGACGCGATCCTGGAAGCCATCGGGGCTGGAGCAACAGGTTGGGTCGCCGGGCTGGCGGACGCATTGCCGCGTGAATCGGTTGACCTGTTTAATTATGGGATGGCCGGGAAGAAAGAGGCGGCAGGGGAATTGTACCGCTGGTTTTTGCCTTTGCTGCGATTGGACACGGTTCCCAAATTTGTGCAGCTCATCAAACAG
>CAYOOS010000323.1:0-5416 GCA_964405585.1 uncultured Acidobacteriaceae bacterium
TGCAAACCGTACAGGCCTTCCGCACCCAGTCCTTCGCCATCCTCGCTTAACCGATTGTCATCCCGACCGGAGAGCCGCGCCTCCTGCGGCTCGGAGCGGAGGGACCCTGGCAAATTCCCTGCGTCTTGAGAACTCGCCACTCCCCACTCGTCACCCGCCACTTCTTCCAGCGGCTCCATCTCCAATATCTGCTCATCCGTCAACGCAAACACTTCCTGGGGCACGCCACTGCCGGCAATCGAAGACACTTGTTCCATTCGCTCACTCCAACAAAATGATCTTTCAGGTGATTTTAGTGCGTTTACGACTCAACGAAGCGACGCTACGTCTAATGAGAGACGATCTTTTCGAGCTCGATGCAGGGCGGGTTTTGCGACGAATCGATCCTGGTAATGAAATTCTGGAAGAATCCGCGCCTGCCCAAAATACCAGATACAGTCAAATCCCACGAAAACCCGGCCATTGTTTCAAACTGTTCTGAAACCACTATGATCTTCAGCTTATGGTAGTAAACAGGACGCTTGTAGTCCCCAAAAATCCCACCAAATTCCTCTTTGACACCGTCTTCTACCCGCTTAATGCCCAGCGAATGACACAGGCTCCCATGGAAAAGACAAACATGCGAGCCTGAGTCAACCCAGCACTCGAGTGACTTACTCGGGGGCGCATGTTTATGGATCAAGCGTACATTAATGATTGGAGCCCAATGATATATCTCATTCGGAAAAGCAGGATGCGGCGTTGGTGTCGGCCATACTTTGCACGGCAACCTGATCACTAGAAAACCCGCGGAGCCCAGTCATTGGGCACACGCGTAATGACTGGTTCATTTTCGCCCGCATCCTCTGCCGCCTGAACGACTTCATCGTAGCTAGTTCCGGTCGCAACCACCCGGGACTCATCCGCTGAGAACGCAAGCCAACTACCAGCCCCGGCTTCTCGCAGGGCCTTGATGCGCGCCTCTGGACTCATAACTGGCATTGTCAACACCCTGTCTCCATTACACCCTTAGACGCTTCTCCAAGACAACTGGGTGCAACCTATCCCGCAACCCTCCCGATGTCAAGGGCTTGGGGTAGGCTTGGTGACGTTACCCATCGCCCGCAAATGCGCCTCCGCATGCGCCCGCACATTCGCAAACCCCACCGGATTCGTCATCTTCGCCGATTGCCCCGCCTCCGAATTCGCCCACCGCTTGCACTCTTCAAACTCCACCGCATGCTCATCCATCAACAAATCCACCGCCACCGAAGGCAGCACCATGCTTCCTTCACTCCCTATCCCGTCATTCCGAACGGAGTCTGTGGAGTGAGGAATCCCTCCGAGTCCTCCGCTTGGTTGCGACTCATCGCCATGCGCAACCGGTCCGCGCACCACAATCGGCGCGCTCCCCAACAGCACCTGTATCTCCCGCAACTGTTTATTCCTCGAGTCCTCGCCCGGTATCACCAGCTCCGTCAATCCCAACACATTCTTGATGTACCCAAGATTCGCCGGGTCCGCCAGCGCCTCTTGAATCAGCGGATCCTTCAGCCCAAACAACTGTTGCAGCACGCCTCTCTGTTGCGATTTCAGCCGCGGAAACGTTTCGTCCGCTTCCGGGTGCACGCAAATATTTCCCTTCAAATCCCCCACGCGAATCATCCTCGCGTCCAGCGTCCCATCCGGGCCCAGCAGCGGCACATCCACATCCTCCGGCCGGTTCTTCCGGAAGCAATCCACGCCCAGCAACATCACCTCGCCATAAAACTGCTTCAGCCGTCGCCACACCAATCCCAATCGCCCCATCGCCTGGTCGCGCGCCATCGCGTACCCGCTCGCCGTCTTCACGTCTTCCATGTTCCCGCCAAACACCGCCGGAAACAGCCCCGTCAAAAATTGCGACACGGGCCCAATCAGATCCTGCTGATGACGAATCATGTCCGGAGGCACCTGCGCCGGCGCCGGCTGAAAAAATCCCGCCGCCAAAGGCTGCCCTGGCCGCGCTCGAGCCGGAAAATGTGCCGCCGGCTCCGCCACCTGGTTCGCCAGCGCGTCAAAGTCCAGCACCTGCGGATCGGCATAAATCGGCGGAATGCCGTATTCGTACGTCTCCGCCTGCATGTTGCTCAACGTGTTGTAGCGTTCCTGCACCTGCACCAGCGAATCGCCCACGCTAGGCCTGTTCTGCCCATCCCCCGGCAAAGCGTGCAGCACCCTCCAGTGATCGTCCATGCTCTCGTTCCGCGCCTCGCAGTACACATCTCCCGCGAATCCCACGTAGCAACCATCCGGGAAAAGCGCCAGCAACTCGTTGCGTACGTCGTCATTCTCGATCCCGTAAAACGCCCATGGCCGCAGCCACGTCCGGTCAAACGTAATTAAATTCATCAGCGCATCGCCAGGATGAATCGAAGGCAGCCCATGCTCCACGCTACGCCGCGAAACGCGCGCGTACACATCCTCCGGCCCCTGCGAAGGCGCCGATTCGATCTTCCCCGCTGCCAGTGGAAATGCTGCCTTCAATTTCGCGCGATGCACTTCCGCCTGCCATTGCAGGTACGGATACTCGTGCATCTCGTTCGCCCACACCGGCGTATTCAATTCCAGCCCGCCCGCAATCGAAATCACTTCCTGCCCATTAGCAACCCGCCGAGTCTCCACCACACGCGGGACGGTAACGCGTTCCGCCCTACGCAAATCCTTCTCTCCCAACTCCGCTCCACACCCCGGGCAAGTAAACGAAGAAGCTGTCGACCTGAGGTCCGCGCCTTGTGCTGACCGAAGGACCTCATCGTTATCCTCGCCCCGCCCCAGATTGTCATCCCGACCGAATGGCGCGGAGCCTGCGTCCATTCCGCGAGTGTCATCCCGACCGGAGAGCCGCGCTTTCCGCGGCTCGGAGCGGAGGGATCGCGGCAAGTTCCCCGCGTCTTGAGCATTCTCCTGGTCGCCACTTCCCGCCCCCTGATGACTGATATCTGATATCTGATATCCGTCCTGTACTCCCTGACTTCCCCCAAGCGGAGTCTCCTTCCCGCACTCCGAACAAACCCAAACATCCTCCCCCAGCGGTATCTCCACCGCTCCCAACAACTCCTCTTCGCGAAATCCAAACCGCTGCCCATCCTTCACGTACCGCACATACGCGCCGAGCTTCCCATCCGTCCACAAAAAATACCCGATCGAAGTCAGCAGATGCTCCACATGGTTATTCCGCTCGATCAGCTCCGCCACGTCGCTAGCCGCCCTCGCCGCCGCAATATCCACCAGCGATTGGGCAGACTGGGGGTAGAACCGCACGCTCGGCACATCCTGCGATAGCACCGCCACAAACGACAACCCAAATCCCTGGTAGAAATTCGTCACGAACTGGTACCGCGGCATCTCTTCCAGCGTCCGGTCATCGTTAAACTTCTGCTCGAACGGCAAATGCCAATTCATGTCATTCGGGTTCCACCAGGCATACTGCAACCCTTGCCAGAACAACCGCGCCTGCCGGATCCGTCGTATCTCATGCATCCGCGCCGTCACGCCCTCCACGCGGTATTGCCGCACCAATTCGCGCAGGGCATTCACCAGCTCTGGCCGCTCCTCCTCTAACCTCTCAAAGTTCGCCCCCAAGTCCACCACTTGGCCGACCTGGCCTGACTGCCCGTCATTCCGAGCGGAGTCCGCGAAATGAGCAATCCCTCCGGCATCTGCTGCCGCCCCCGCATTCCCATCCGCCGGCGCGGTCATCCCCGCTTCCCAATCCGTAATCCCGTTGTCCATGCCGTCTCTCATAATCTCTTCTCTTGGTTCCTGCTGTTCTCTGTGCCCTCTGTGCTCTTACCTCTGTGAACTCTGTGTTACCGTCCCTCTTGCTTTCTCTGCTTCGTTCCCTACCCCCTCACCCCTTCATAGCCTCCAACTCATTCTTCCTCTGCACCTGCTGCCAGGACCTCTTCCTCAACCGCGGCAACTCCGCCGGCTTCACGGGCTCCGCAAACTCCACCGGCGGAAACCCCGCCGTCCCCAGCAGAGAATTCAGCAGCGCCCGATTCTCCCCCCGCAGCCGCGCCACTTCCTCCTCCAGCATCCCTACATACCGCGTCTTGAAGAAGCCTCTGAATCTGTCGTAAATCGTATTCATGTCAGTCAAATTGTCAGACAAAATGTCTTACAAATGTCTGACGTCGTGTTATACTCTTCCTATCGAGGACCACCCATGCCAACGCGCGCGAACCGCCGCAAAATTTCCACCACGGTAGCCCCGGAAACCGACGCCTTCCTCAAATCCCTCATCCGCCGTGGCAAGGCCGCCAATCTGGCCGAAGCCGTCGATCGCGCCGTAGCCGTTGCCCGCCGCGCCGAAGCGCGCCGCCGCCTGGAAGCCGCCACCGCCGCCTACTACGAATCTCTGTCACAGGAGGACATTGCGGAGGACAACAAACTGGAAATGGCGCTAGCCCACGCCAGTTCCCTGGTAGATTTCGATGGCGAATGACTTACGTTCTACCCAATCCGCACCACGCCGCGGTGAGATTTGGACAGCTTACCTTGCGCCCGGTGCCGAACAACGCCACTGGGTTCTCATCGTTTCCCTTAATCCCCGAAATCTCAGTCCTCACGCACTCACCGTCCTGGCCATTCCCTTCGCCTCCCGGCTCATTGAATCACCCACAACTCTGATCCTGCCGCCTGGCGAAACCGGCTTGCCGGGACCCTCTTGCCTCCGTGCGCACTTCATCACGACATTGCCGAAATCCCAGCTAGTGGAACGGCTCCCACGTTCACTCTCAGCAAATCGCATGAGTGAAGTTTCCTCCTGTATCCGCCGTTCATTCGACCCGGACGCCCCGCTTTAATCTCGCGCCAACCGTCACCAACTCCACCGCCGTCTCGGCAATCTCTGCGGCCCAAACTGTTTCCGTGCCTCCGCCTCCAGCTTCTGAAACTGAATCGCCCGCGAAGTCGGCTCCTCCGCCGTCACCTGCCGCGCAATCTGTTCCGACAACGGCATTCCCGGAATGAATCGCACCTGAGAATAAAGGGGCGGAGCCTGCCCCGCCCCGGGTCCGCCCATGGCGGATGCCCCAACACCGGCGTATCTCGCGCCGGGAACTATTCCATACCGCGCCGCATCGGCCGGATCGTCGCCTTCCATCTTCCGCACATCCTCAACCTTCCGCTCGTCCCGCACCAGTTGCGGCAAACACTCCATCAACTTCCCGCAATTTTCCGTAATCACCCAGGCGTCCCGTTCCAGCAACTCGTACATCAACTGCCATCCGCCGATCCGATCGTTATCCGCCGCGGTAGGTCGCGGCAAGCCGCGCCGCCGGTTGACGGCGCGCCGCCAGAACATAATCCGTTGCGGGCGATCATCCTGTGGTGCGGTGCGACATCGGCGTCGCAACCAACACCTCCAACCCTTGTCGGTGGGCAGAGACAT
>CAYOOS010000324.1:0-5408 GCA_964405585.1 uncultured Acidobacteriaceae bacterium
ACTAGTTGTCAGTTTTCAGTTGTTAGTTTTCAGTAAGGCGAGACGCCCGGGTGAGGAGCCCGGGCGTTTTCTTGGTCGGGCACGATTTGTAAAGCCTCACGCCTGAAGGGGTGAGCTACAGTTGGCGCTAGAATTGTAGCTCAGGCCTTTGAGGCCTTAGGCATTTCACGGCTTTGGATGATGGGGTTTGAGATACTTGAGATGACGTGGGCAAAAGGAGTCAAGGATGCACTACCGCGTGTTGGGAAGGACGCCGTACAGGGTTTCGGAGGTGAGTTTTGGAGCTTGGGCGATTGGGGGCGCGTGGGGCGCGGTATCGGATGATGAATCGCTGGCGGCGCTGAACAAAGCGATTGACTGCGGTGTGAATTTTATTGATACGGCGGACGTTTATGGGGATGGGCGAAGCGAGCGGCTGATTGCGAAATTGAAGAAGAGCAGGAAGGATGAAATTGTGGTGGCTACAAAGGCCGGGCGGCGGTTGCCTAAGCAAACGGTGGAAGGCTATAGCCGGCAGAATTTGACGGCGTGGATCGAAGATAGCTTGCGGAATCTTTCCACCGATTCTCTGGACCTGGTACAGCTCCATTGCCCTCCCACCGCGGTCTACGACACCCAGGAGATTTTTGGGATTCTGGATGATCTGGTGCGCGTGGGGAAGATCCGGTATTACGGCGTGAGCGTCGAGAAGGTGGAAGAGGCGCTGAAGGCGATTCAGTATCCCAACGTTCAGAGCGTGCAAATCATCTTTAATTGTTTCCGGCAACGTCCCGCGGAAGAGTTCTTTGCCCAGGCAAAGAAAAAGCAGGTGGGGATTCTAGCGCGTGTGCCGCTGGCCAGCGGGCTGCTGACGGGGAAATTTAAGCAGGATTCCACATTCCCGGAGGACGACCACAGGAACTTCAACCGGCACGGCGAGGCGTTTGATGTGGGTGAGACTTTTTCTGGCGTGGATTATGAGATCGGGCTCGAGGCAGTGGAAGAGTTCCGGAAATTCTTGCCTGGCGGCGTTTCGATGAGCCAGTTTGCGTTGCGCTGGATCCTGATGTTCGATGCAGTGAGCTGCGCGATTCCTGGAGGGAAGCGGCCTGAGCAGGTTGCCGAGAACTGCAAGGCGTCCGATGTACCCGCTTTAACGGAAGAAGCGATGGCCGGGGTGCGTCGCGTGTATGAGAGCAAGATTCTGCCACTGGTGAAGGACCGGTGGTAAGGCGGAGTTCGATGAGGCGCGCTTTTGCGGGGGGCAATTTGCGCTCGCCGGGGAGCTGGGCTCAGGGAAAAGGCAAGAGTTTCCTCAGGGGCTAAAGCCCAATTCTACGTGCCGCTTGATGTCGGAGCTGAAGCTCCGACCCCCTAAGAAGCATTGATGACCTGGCTTCCGGCATAGAGGTTCAGTCAGGATCGCGTGCTTCGCGCGCCAGCTTTGCCGATGAGGACGGCGGAAAGACGTTGAAGTTGGGCGCGGGCATGGGAATATCGGCCTTGCGGTCTTGCCACAGGAATTTGTTGAGGATGGTGTTGTCCGCGGAATCGGCGTGGCTGAAGTCCAGGTTCTTTCCTTCTTTCCAATCCTTGGTATTCATTTCATAGAGCAAGCCGTTATCGCGATTGCGGAAGTCCGCTTTAAAGGGCGCCTGCGTCCCCGGGCCGCTGAAGAGGGGCGCCATGACCGCGGCGCGGGAATCATTGGCATTCATTGGGGGCGCGCCGAGGAGCGCTTCGATGGTGCGCACCATGTTCACCGTGGTGTAAAACGCGTGATCCACGAATGAGCCCGACTGGCCCGCTTGGGGGTGGGGAAGCGGAGAATATTTGCTTATGACGAGCCCGAGGCTGCGGTGGGAATCCACGTGGTCGGGACCGGCCTGGGCGTCGTCTTCGAGAATGAGAAAAGCGGTGTCGTCCCAATACGGGCTGTGCGAAACAGCGTCCACAGCGCGGCCAATGGCCAGGTCATTGTCGGCGACGGAAGCAGTGGGACGCGGCTGCCCCTTCGTTCCCCCGGCGGTGTGGTCATTTGGAAAGCGCAGAAGAATGAACTGCGGCATGGTGTCTTTCCCTGCTTTGCGAGAGGCCACAAATTCGTTGAACTCGTTCAGGAATTCGTCGGCGCGCAGCTGATCCGGATAGGCCAACTCGAAATCGGGATAGCGGGGATCGAAGTGGCCGCGAAGTTCCACCTGTGAGGCAATGTTCTTGGCGAGCACGGGAATTTCCCAAGGGTAAGGGCTGGGTCCGCCACGAGGAACGCCAACGTTGCTCTCGAGCGGCTCGCCTTTGCGGATCACCGTGCGCGCACAGGTGACGCCCGCGACTTTAGGCGGGCCGCTGGAAGGAAGATTCGAGTCTGGAGCGGCATTGCACCATCTGGAGACGATGAATTCACCGTAGTGACGATAGGAAATGTCGTGCTTGGCGAAATTTTTCCAGAGGAAGCCGCCGGTGGGCTCGCCTGCATAAGGGAGTTCGTCTTCGGCCGAGATGCCGCCGAGGAATTCGCCTTCGGAATCGTACGTATGTTCGCCGCCGCGGTAGCCGATGGGCCAGGTTTTCTCGACGTAGTCGGAGATGGAAGCGGAAGTGGACCAGATGTGGCCGTCGCCGGAGACGTCGCCGCTATCGTAGAAATTATCGAGGATGCCGAACTGCCGTGCCAGGGCGTGCTGATTGGGAGTGATGTCCTCTCCGTAGATGGTGATCGACGGATCGCCGTTGGCTTCCGCGAGATCGCCAAAGACCTGATCGTAGGTGCGATTTTCCTTGATGATGTAGATGACGTGACGAATTTTATTTTCACCAACAGCAAACGGGATGTGGTCGGTATTGCCTTGCGCGGCGTTGGTGGCGGAGACCACGTCCGTCCAAGAAGCCAGCTTTTGCGGCAGATCGGCAAGGGGAATGCGCGCCAGGGAGCCGTTGGTCATCGCGGGGTTATAAGGATACTGCGGGCGTCCGTCTCTTCCCGTTTTCAAGGGGACGGGATTAGGGCCGGAGCCGAGGCCTTTGGCGCTGCCGATTAGCAAATCTGTTGCGGTGGCTGCGACCGCGGTGGGGTACCACTCCGTGGGAATGAATCCGGCGGCGTGCAACGTTTGGCCCGCGGCGGGGTGGCTGAGATCGAACACGGCGACGGAGTCTGAAATAGCATTGGCGGAGAAGAGCGTTTTTTCGTCGGTGGAGAGGGCGAGAGATTCGGGGTCGCTGCCGCCATACTTTTGACCTGGGAGTTTCGTGGACAGCGAGTAGAGGAGTTTGCCGGTTTTTGTATCGAGCACGGCGATTTCGTCGCGATTGGTAAGTGCGACGAAAAGGCGCGAGTCATCGCGGGAGAGGAGTAACGCGGTGGGATGAGAACCGCCATCGAGCGGGGCTGCTGGTTTGCTCACCAGGATGATGCGGCGAACGCGCCCGGCAGTGAGATCGAGTTCGGCGACGGAAGAAGCGTTCCAGAGGGAAACGAAGCCACGCATGCCGTCGCGCGAAGTGACCGCGGCGTAGGGAAGCGACGCAGGGATGCGTTTGAAGGTGGAGAGATCAAAGCGGTGGACGACTTGGCCGTCGGAAGTGTTCAGGAGGAGGGCTTCGTCGGAACTGTTGCTGGCGACGAGGAGCTGCTCGACGCCGCCGTTGCTGGTGACGCTGAGTCCCGCGGGATAGGTGACATCCTTGAACTGATCGCGGCGGATTTTACCGGGCGGAATAGTATTGCGTGGGGGCAGCGGGAGAAATCGCTCGGGGGCCACTTCGCCATTTTGAAAGGTGTAGACGGCAATGCCGTTTCCGGTGCTTCCCTTCCCTTTTCCGAGGGGATCGGTGAGGGAAGCCATGGAGGCGTAGAGATGCTTGCCGTCAAGACTGAACGCCAGGCCCAGGAAATAAGTTTGCTTGGCCCTGTTGCCCAGGCGGTCGTCGGGAAAATCGCGGAGTTCGTTGGTTTCCAGATTCAGAACCGTGATGGATTGTTTTTGGCCGGAGGAGTAGGCACCGAAGCCGCTGTGGAGGAGAACAGCAAAACGGCCATCTGGAGAGATAACCGCGGCAGTGGGGAAATTATTGATACGGCGCGGATTACCGGGGAGTTCGCCAAAGATTTTGGCATTGGGGATTTGCGTTGTTTGCGGGCGCGGTGTGGCGTCTTGCGCCGAGAGAGGAACTGCGACGGCGATTAAGAGAAACAGGCTGGCGTGAAGTACGGAGCGGTAAGTGCGCATGGGCGCATTATATTTGATTTTGAATGAACCGTTGACGGATATGCGATGAAGTTGGGCTACGCTGGATGGCCAGGGCGAGTTCCCGCGAGTTGCGACTGTAACCCGTTTACAACCCCAAAAATCATGTAACCTCGGAGCTTCCCGGGCAGTAAGTGTAGATAGAGGCGGAGAATGGAACTGCTGGAGCGATTCGCGGCGGGAGATGTGGATGCCTTCGAATCGCTATTCCGGCAGCACCAGGGCGAAGTGTATCGCTGGATCATGCGCATCGTGCGCAATACGGCCGCGGCGGAGGATTTGACGGTGGAAACGTTCTGGCGCATGTACCGGGCACACGCACGGTTCGATCCAGCGAAAGGAAATTGCGGGGCATGGCTTCGGCGCATCGCGAGTAATGTGGCGATTGATCATCTGCGCCACGCGCGACACGAAATTCCTTTGCCGGACGATCTGCCGGCCACGTCGCGGCAGCCGCTGGGGGAGCAATTGGCGATGCGGCATGAAATTCTTCGCGCGGTGAACAAGCTTTCGCCGCGCATCCGCGCCGTGGTGCTTCTGGCGCTGGTGGATGGAGAGCCCTATGAGCGCATCGCGGATGCGTTGGGGATTTCGGAAAGCGCTGTGAAGGTGCGCGTGTTTCGTGGCGTGCGCCTTTTGAGAAAAACTTTATCGCAGGCAGGAGTGCATCCATGAGGGAACCCGAAATTGATGATTTGAAAAAAGCTTTGAAAGACGCGCTGCCCGCTGTGAATGAGAGCGAGCTTCAGCGCGATCTGTGGCCTGCCATGCTGCAGCGGCTCGATCAGAGCGCGATTCGAGTGCCCTGGTGGGATTGGGCGTTGCTCGCGGCTCTGGCCGGAGCGCTTTGCTTTTTGCCGGGAATCATTCCGGCCTTGTTGTACCAATTGTGAGGAAGAGGTTGCCATGAACAAACATCCGTATTTGCGTGCGTATCTTGCTGGAATCGCTGTGCCCACGGTTTTCCTGCTTGTGGTCATGACTGGCTACACGGTCTTTCGTTATGCCTGGAACTGGCCCATCGCCATTGAGCGCGTGATTGTGTTCCCAATGGCCGCGGTGCCAAATGCCTGGGGCTTGTGGAACGTGCTGTATCGCGCGTTTGTTGGCGAGCGTCGCATTTCACTGGGGGTATTTGGTGGGGCGCTGCCGCTGTTGCTGGCGCCCTGCGGCTACGGC
>CAYOOS010000325.1:0-5391 GCA_964405585.1 uncultured Acidobacteriaceae bacterium
CGATGCCAACGCGCGGACGCCAGCCAATTTCATCTTCTGCGCGGCTGCAATCAAATTGCATGCGCGCCAGTGCCGAGCGGACCCGGTAAATGGAAAGTGGGGCTGGGCGTTTTAGAATTTTGGAGAGAATTTCCAGGCCGAACGCCAGACCGTATAAGATGGCCACGGGCAGGTGGATCACTCTCGATTTATCGTCGTTCTTCAAGATGGAGTCGCGCACAAGTTGATTCTGCGTGATGTGGGCTGGATCCACGATGTGGAACACACTGCCGTCAAATTTGCTGCTTTTGGCTGCCAGCATGATGGCGCTAACCACGTCTTCGACATACACCAAGGGCAACTCGCGAGTGCCATCGCCAAGGATGACAAAAACGTTTCCAACTCGGCGAGCAACTTCCGGGGTGACTAGCGTCATCCCCGGGCCGAAGACCCTTCCTGGCCGCAGCAGTACCGCCCGGAGATGCCTGTCTCGCACCGCATCGCGCACTATTTTTTCGGCTTCGGTTTTGGCCTGGGTGTAGGCTCCCCGTTTTGTTGGAAACGGCTCAATCGGCCAATCCTCTGTAATGATAGCGCCGCGGCTCGAGGCCACCGAGTGTAAACAACTCAGGGAACTTATATACACCAGGCGCTGTACATCGTGACGAAGCGCACTTTCCACAATATTTCTCGTGCCGCAGACTGTACCGCGTTCGTGGTCATGGGCATTACCGTTCATCGTCGCGCCCACGTGGTAAACAATCTCCGTACCAGCCACGGCGCGGTCCACAGCCAGGGGATCGCCCAAATCGCCTTGGAAAACCTCGATATTAGGATCGTTCATGAACTCCGCGGGTGGCTGCCTTCGAACGAATATGCGGATGCGGTCCCCTTTTTGCAGTAACTGCCGCACCAGATGCCTCCCAATCAAGCCAGTTGCCCCAGTCACGAGAACCTTGTAACTTCCCTTGATTTGAAATTGCGCCTGAGATTCAACTTTTGCGGCATCGGCTTCCTGAGCCACTTGGTTCGTCCAATAAACAGCGGAGTGCGCCTGGGCGATTGGTACCGGCATTGCGGCACCCGACTCCAAGGATTGATAAAACGCCGCCACCAGTGAATGCAGGCCATCGTACTGGAGAATCCGCTTGCTTGCGAAGCGAGCCACGTTTGCCGGAACCTGCGCACAAATGCTCAAGCCTTGGCTGATTGCCTGCAGCGCGCGGGCGGGCGCTTTCGGGAGCGGGAGTTGTGGGCTATGAGTCACCCACATCGCAAATAGATTGGCATGCAGCACGCCTTTCGTGCCTTGAACGACGAACCAGTTTTGCAGTGGCCGTACATTCCAAGACAAGTGAATATTCGCCGTGCCACGTTGACATTGCGCTGCCACGCGCCACTCGTCAAACAGAAGATTGGTGTCGCTTCCATAGGAGCCACGATAGGTTTTTACGTCTTCAATTGCGCCCAAGAAAGACTCGGCCAGATATAACGCGTGTATGCCGAGGTCCAGGAATGGATAACCGCCATCCTGATAGTGGACCGGCAACGGCCCACCGCGGTATGGCGGGTATTCGGAACTGCGGAAGTAGTCGAAGCTGAGAGGAACTCCGATGGCACCGGAAGCGACGAGGCGCAGCGCTTTCGATACAAAACGGTCATACAGAAGAGAATGATTGACGCAGACGGATCTTTGCGCGGCAGCGGCGGCGGCAGCGATTGAGTCGACCTCATCTGCATTCATTGCCAGCGGTTTTTCTACTAAGACGTGGCAGTTGTTCTTGAGCGCTGCAATCGCAAGCCGTGCGTGAGTGTCCGGAGGAGTCAGAATATGAACTACATCAACTCCGTCGTTGATCATTGCTTCCATTGTCGTAAAAACTTTAGGAACACCGAACCGGCCCGCCAAGCTTTCAGCTCGGGAAATCACTGAATCCGTGACTCCAACAAGCCGCGCATTCGGGGCTCGTTGGACAGCACTTGCGTGAAATTCACTGATGTAGCCAGCTCCAACCAACCCGACCCGGAGTTTTGCATGGAGAGTCATTGAAGTATCCTTTTAAAACTAATGGGTCCCGGCATCGATCTGTTTCATATGGGCAAAGGATCTTGCCGAGCATGCGCCTGCGGCCAACTGAACTATAAAGCGTGCATTCGCAGCCCAGGTGTGGCGATCGAGGACCCTTTGTCTCGCGCGAGCACCAACAAGCACTCGGAGCCCTGGATCTTCGACAAAACGCAGAAGCGCGCTTTGAAGGCCAGCGTAATCGCCATGGGGAAAGAGTATCCCTGTCACGTTGTCGTCAATCACATCGCGCATAGGTCCGAGATCCGGGGCCACGCAAGGCTTGCCCATGGCCATAAACTCGAACAGGGCAATCGGGGACCCGAACTCATTGGAATCGGGGAGTACGCAGATATCCATCGCATCTATATACGCTGGCACGTCATCGCGGTGCACCGGCCCAGTAAAAATGACAGCGTTGTCCATTCCCGATCCGCGTGCGGTCTGTTTCAGGTTTTCCATCTCGGGCCCGTCCCCCACTAGCAAGACCTTTATTCCCCGATGCCGGTCGCGAATGCTCTTCATGATCTCGATCAGTACATCCAGACGATCCCAACGATAAAACAACCCGACATGACCGATGACAATGGAACCCTCCAAATCCAGGCGTGCGCGAAGCGACTTCTTGGGACTTCGGCTCCGGAATCTGTCGGGATCAATGGCATTCGGCAGAACGTGTACGCGTTCGCCATTGGCTCCACGGTGCCGCACATTGCCGGCGAGGACGCTGGAAACGCACAAAATGTGGTCAGCTCGCGAGAATACCCAGGTGTCAATTCTTCGCGCGAGGCGTTCCATGATCAGGCCACGGGCGCGATTGAATCCTGCAAGCTCATTCACTTCGAGCACCACGGGCCGTCCCAACGCTTTTGCTAGAAGCACTCCCATGAATAGGAAGTAAGCGTGTCTTTCATAAAGTACGGCGTCGGGTTGCCTCCACAAGATGGGCAACAATCGAAATGGCAGAAACAGGTTGTAGAGAAGCTCGAATACCTCAAATACGAACTGTGGACATTTGCAGCTTACGTATTTCCAAATGCGTTGCAGGCCTGCGGCACGATCGTCACTGCGCAAGAAAGGCATCATTCCTGCAGTCTTAAGAGGGTCAACGCCAGGCGGCGATAAGACCGTTACTTCGTGTCCGTCGGCTTTCAATGCCTCTACGACGCTAAGAATATGCATGGCTTGAGAGCTGCGACCCATGGTGCGATGGTGGTATACGAAGCGCAATTGGCAAGACCTCGGAACGTGAGAGAATTTCGGGCTTACAACGGTGAGCCCAAGAAAAGCGTTCGGCAGTTATCTGCGACCTAGCGGACGTACTGTGCTTCTTATGACAAGCTGAGGGGACGTGGTGTTCCAGGAAGAGTCGAGTGCCGAGTGAAGGAAACACTACCCTTGTACAGGTTCATGTACTCATCCAGCATACGTTCCGGCCTGAAATATTTTTTGTAACAATCGCTGGCCAATTGTCCCATTCCAGAAAGTTCCTGCTCTTTCGCGATTGCCCCGCACAAAGCCGCGGCCATCGCTGCGGGATCGGACGATGGCACGAGCGTGACCGCTCCCGACAAACGCGCGATTTCGCTCAGACCTCCCACATCGGTAACCACTGCTGGCAACCCCGCTGACATTGCTTCCAGAAGCGAAACAGGCAGGCCTTCGGTTACCGAAGAAATCACAAACAGATCTGCAGCGAGCATAAATGGCGATACATCCGCCTGTTCGCCAAAGAAAGTGACGCACTGATTCAGCCCGAGTTCCTCGCTGAGTTTCCGCAGACTGGTCCCAAGCGGCCCATCGCCAACCATCCAAAGTTGCACTTTGGGATGACGCCGGCGTGTGAGCGCGACCGCATGCAACAAGGTAGCGTGGTCTTTTGGAGGGGCCAAACGGCCGACATGAAGCAGAGTAAAGCCGCGCTTGGGCCAGGGGACGGCGCGAATATCGGCGGGCGCAGCACCGTTATAGATGTGAATGATCTTGTCGCGGGCCGCGAAGGGGGCGGCCTGCAAGTTTATCCGCGTGCCCTCGCAGACTCCAACGATCCAATCGCACCAGCGCGAAGCCAGCGCAAACTTCAATTCACGACGTATTTGGTAGGGAGGTCTGACCAAACCGTGTCTTGTGACTAAGACGGACCGTACTCCGGCGAGACGCGCTGGAATGGCGGCCATGATGGCCGCTGTAGCATTATGGCAATGCACTACGTCTGGGATGGAGCGTGTAAATGCTCTGTACAGGCTGCGCATCAGACCAAAAAACGAACCATGGTGGTGCAAGACGACCTCAAAGCCTTCAGCTCGCAGTTCTTCGCCAAGCACGCCAACCAGAAAGAGGCAATGAACTGAGGGAGTATGGCCCCTGGCACGCTGCAGTCGACACAGGGTCGCCGTCAACTTCTCGGCGCCACCCATTTCCATACTGTCGACCACATGCGCGATACGCAATGGAGTGATTCGCGCAACTGGCGCGTTTTCCATCGGGGAGGAACTCACTATTTCCATCATGCCATTCACTGGGGTGACACCATTTTGAGAGAACGAAGAAGGCTTGCATTCATCTTGAGACTTCTGCAACCGGCGATTGTGGAATCAGAAAATCCACCAAATGTCTGAACGATAGACCCACCGGCTTGGGCAGCAATGCGGAAAACACCAGCAGACGTCGGCGATCATCCTTCTGCAGCACCATAAACATCCGGCTTGTGATCAGGAAAACAATCGCACCTGCAGGTACGGCAACGCTCAACTTCATGACAGCACCTAGCGGCATCGCCACAATGGCGAGCACGACGGTTGCCATGGCAAGAGTTGCGGCGGCAAGCCTTAGCAACGCAGGCATGTTGATGCGGACTGGATAGCGAACGAGCACGCGCGCCCAGATAGTTGCTGCGGCCACCGTCTGGGCAATGCCATTTGCCCAGGCCGCTCCAAGTGCGCCATGACCCGGAATCAAAGTGAGATCGAGCAGCACATTGATCAGCGCTGCCAGAGAACCCCACTTCAGGATGAACCCCAGGTCTTCCGCGGAATACAACAAGGTCTGTGCGGGTGTAACCACAGCCCTGGGAATACTGAGAAGTGCCATGACCATAAAGACCGGTATCGCAGGCAGGTATTGAGGCCCATACATTACTCGTACTAAGGGAGCGCCGATGCAAACGACTCCGATCAATATAGGAAGGGCCCCCAAAAGGACATACGTGGAGGCCTGCGAGGTCATCTTAAACAGACGATCCTTGTCACGTCCGTATTCGGCCATCTGTGTGGCTGAGAGTGCGTTGGCGAATGTCTGCGGAATTTTCATGAGGCGGTCTGCGACGCTGAAACAAACCGAGAAGAAAG